>NZ_UGOD01000001.1:3320000-3414911 GCF_900461525.1 Legionella busanensis
GCAAACTTATAATAAGTAAACTTAGACAAGCTGCAATGTACCACCCAGGCGCTAAAGGCCACCATCCTATCGAGTCAGGTAAATGAATATCATGCAATTTAGCCAGTACCTGAGTATCAGACACGTTGCCTCCGCGGAAAAGTTTGATCAACCAATAGTGATAAATCCGTTTGCGCTGTTACTTGAGAATAAGGAATACGTAAACGCTTTAAATTAGTTTGAATTTTAGATTGCTGACTGTCGCACCAAACCTTATATTCTTCTGATAATTTAGAGTACGTCGTATCTAATAGTAACTCTTGCTTACCATCTGTAATAGCGTAAATCGCAGGTTTTGGTGGAGAAAGCTCTAAAGGATCACAAATGTGATAGGTTAATATATCATTATTCATTTTAAGACGACTAAAATGTGGCTCACATTTTTCATCCAACTCGTAAAAATCACTAATTAAAATAATAAGACTTCCTGGTCTAGCTACTCGATTTAATTTACTTAGAATTTGGTTTAAAGGAACAGCTTTATTTTCATTTTGTACTTGACGAAACTGTTTTGTATAGTGATTAAGAGAAGCAAGCAGAGGCAGCACGCCTGCTTCACGAGACTTGGGCATAAATTCATTATGCTCACGGGGTGAAAATAATAAAGCGCCTACCCTATCTCCTTGGCTAATTGTAGTCCAAGCAATTAAGGCAGCTAAGCGAGCAGCAATGACAGATTTAAAAGCTTGCTTAGTCCCAAAATACATAGAGGGATTAAAATCAACAATTAGTATAACAGGTCTCTCTCGTTCTTCCTGATATACTTTAATATGTGGCCTGCCAGTGCGGGCAGTTACACGCCACTCCATATGTCGTATTTCGTCACCGGCTTGATAATTTCTAACTTCAGCAAAATCCATACCGCGTCCACGAATACAAGAGAGGTGATTACCCGCCTTTGCTGCTCTAGCACCTAAGTGTCTACGCTTGCGGCTAACTAAACGCCTTAAGGTAATTAACTCATTAAGCTCTGTAATAAGACCGTAAGTCATGCTTTTCCTAAGGAATGGCTACTAAACGTAATAACGAATCAATAAAGTCATC
This sequence comes from Legionella busanensis, assembly GCF_900461525.1. Taxonomy (NCBI): domain Bacteria; kingdom Pseudomonadati; phylum Pseudomonadota; class Gammaproteobacteria; order Legionellales; family Legionellaceae; genus Legionella; species Legionella busanensis. The sequence goes on from NZ_UGOD01000001.1 coordinate 3,321,084, forward strand.
ACTATTAATACCTTCTGCTTCTGCTTCATAGCTTAATAAAATTCGATGTCTTAAAACATCGTGAGCAATAGTGTGGATATCATCAGGTGTAACAAAATCCCTACCAGAAAGCCAAGCATGTGCTTTAGAGCATCGATCAAGGGCTATTGTTGCACGAGGGCTTGCCCCAAAACGCAACCAACGCCCTAAATCACTGCTGTAAACACCAGGGTTACGAGTAGCAACAACAAGTTGGACTAAATAATTTTCTAATGGCTCACTCATATGCACATTTAAAACTTGCTGACGTGCTGCAAAAAGCGTGCGTTGATCAAGCGGTTGTATATTTAAATCAGTATTTTTTTGCCTATTATAAGCACCTGATGCTTCCCGTCGTGCTAACTTTAAAATATCATGCTCTACCGAAGCATCTGGATAATCAATTTTTACATACATTAAAAAACGATCCAGTTGTGCTTCAGGTAAGGGATAAGTTCCTTCTTGTTCAATAGGATTCTGTGTTGCCATGACTAGAAATAATTCTGGCAATGGATAAGTCTTGCCTCCAATGGTAACTTGACGCTCAGCCATGGCTTCTAATAATGCAGCCTGCACTTTTGCGGGTGCGCGATTAATTTCATCAGCTAATAAAAGATGATGAAAAATAGGTCCAGGCTGAAATACAAAGGAGCCATCCTGCGGATGAAACACATCTGTACCCGTTAAGTCCCCAGGTAATAAATCGGGAGTAAACTGGATGCGATGAAATTTTCCTTCAACTACAGCAGACAATTCTTTTACAGCTCGTGTCTTAGCTAGCCCTGGAGCGCCTTCAACGAGTAAATGTCCATCTGCAAGTAAAGCAATTAACAAGCGTGAAACCAGTTCTCTTTGCCCAAGTATACGTTGATTAAGATAGTTATTTAATTGCAAAATTTGCTGTTGTATCATTTCTATCTTGCTAAGGTCTAATTGCTCCATTTCTTTTACCCTGTGCAAAAAAAGATAATCGTATCTTGAAATTTAATGGATGCCAAGTCGAATAACTAAGAAGCTTTGTTACAAAGCCAATAACTACTTGTAGAAATTATAACCAAAATCTGGTTTTAGCAGCAATACTTATAGGTATAAATCAGGAGGAAAAATGAAGCTAATCTACTCATCACTGCACTTACTATTGACTAAAATAAGTTTAATTTTTTCCTTATTTATGGGCAATTTGCTATTAGCTACGAATTTATATGCAGCATCTGCATGCCAACTTGTTCTTAACCAACCAGTTAAGCTTAAGTCTAAGATAGGCGCTATTAATATAACAGCCATTCATCCCAACTCTATTTTAACATCATTAAAACCAACTATTATGGCAAATTTAGATGAATTGTATGGCTTAACAAAAGATAAAAAGACCTGGCTTTTTCGTATTGCAGCATTCACACCTTTACCTTCCGGCGGTACGCTTTACGCTGTAAACTGGGCTACTAAAGATCTACCTTCTAAGGGCACTTATGAGTTAGCTACGTATGAAGCGACTCGTAAACCGCCATTTAAAAAAACATTTGATACAATAGGTGATAGTATTACTTGGGGAGGTTATGGCCAATTTTTACGTTGCTTACTTAAAGATCAAGGCTTACCTTACGATTTTAACGGTAGTCATGTGGACTCCTTTGGATTAGGGCATGATGCCGAAGGTGGTGATACAACCCAAAATGTATTAGCACGTATTAATAAAATACCTTCTACTGACGTTTATTTTTTACTTATTGGTACCAATGATCGTATTTTACCTCAAGATACGGTGAATAATATTGTTCAAATTGCTAAACAACTTTATGCTAAAAATAATAAAGCAACTATTTACATAAGTACTCTTTTACCACGTGCAGATCTTTTTTTGGGTCGCAATCAAATGGTAAATGGGTTACTTCTGCAAACAGGCTCTATCTGCCCTAGATGTAAAGTTATTGATGTAGGTGGCGCTTTCTATGCTTTAAAAGATTGGCAAAAATATTTTCCAGATAAATTGCATCCTAATTACGAAGGCTATGTGGAACTTGCAAGAATAATTAATCGCTTCATAAAAAATGACAATCAAGCTAAAAGTTAAATATTCTTAGGCATAAAACTAGTATTATTATGAATACTAGTTTTATGCTAAATAGCTACTGATAATCCTCTTGTAATTCAAGTGGCATCATTGCTTGTAATTTTTCATATAAAGCAACAATCTGGTGACAGAAAATTAGAAACTGTTGTCTATCTTGCCAAATCTCATAATCAATCCCTTTACGAAAAGCATATTGCCTGGATAAGATTCTAAGTAATTGTTGCTCTTGAGAAGAAAATACAAGATCGCGGTTTAATTCAAGTAGTTCTAATAAACTTTTAAACTGCTTAACTGGTCGATGATCATGAATTAAGTAAGCTTTTAAAGTTAAATCAAAAGCAATGTACATCAACGATATAATAGATAATAAACAATCCTGATGCTCATCTAAATCGGGCAGTTGTGAATCTAGCTTATTATTTAACAAGGTATCAGCACAGGTAGCATGCTGAGTTGCAATTTTTAACAATTCCATTGGAGAGTAATAGCGTTTTTCCATGATTTAAATTACTTAATTTTTATTAATCACATCATAAAGTATATAAGTAGTTTTAGCTATTTGCCTATAATTTTAAATTACTTTCAGCTCAAATTATGCGAAAATAAAAGCACTATGAATGACTTTCTAAATACACCGCTTACTATTGGGTCTTTTACTTTAAATAATCGTCTAATTCAGGGCCCTTTAGCCGGCTATAGTTGTGCCCCTTTTAGAAAATTATTTTCTCTTTTTTTTGTCCCCGCTTACTGTGTTTCAGAAATGCTCTCCGCTCAGGATGTTCTTCATAAACATACAATCCAAGATCGCTATCTTTTGCGGGCAAAAGAGGAAAAAGCACTTTGCTATCAAATTGCTGGCAATGAGCCTAATATAATGGCTGCAGCAGCCCAAAAACTTGAATTATTAGGCGCTAATCTTATCGACATTAATTGTGGCTGTCCTAAAACTAAAATTCGTAAAAAAGGCGCAGGTAGTGCTTTACTGGAGCGACCTGATCAATTAATTAAAATTGTAACTGCTGTACGCAGAGCAATAGGCATACCCTTAACGATTAAAATTCGCTTACAGGAAAACTCTAAACAAGATATTGAATTAGTAAAACGACTTACCAACGTAGGTGCAGATGCAATCATTATTCATGGCCGTAGATGGTACGATACCTATGACACCCCATGTGATTTAAACCGAATTGGCTTAATTAAAAAAGCAACTGACATACCGCTCATTGTTAATGGCGATTTAAAAGATAAACACACCATTTTAAAGGCACTCAAAAATACAGGGTGCGATGCTTTTATGATTGCACGAGCAGGCTCTGGAAAACCCTGGCTATTTCAGGAAATTATCAACGATACTTCTATCAAATTAGATAAAAATCAGTTAAATAATTTATTTATGATTCATTTAACTGGTTTAGCTGAACTTGAAAATGAACATAAAGCTGTTTTACAAAGCCGCTCGCTTATCCGTTATTATTTTAGAAATCAAATATCGTCAGAACAACTATCGCTCTTTTATCAATTAAATACTTTAAAAGAAGTTGAGTTTTTTTTAATTAAAAATAGTTATGAACATGAGGTAGCCGTATCCCCTCAGTTTTAAACAAAACTCAAGTGAATAAGAATAAAATATTTATTTAAAAAAACTATTTGCTTTTCGATGCTTAAACCATTGCATGATATTGTATTAGTTTAATTACTGATGCCATGGTGTTTATATGGTTATACAATGAATCAAGAAGTTGGAGTTATTATCAAAAGAATATCTGAGTTTAAATTATAATGATGATCTTATCCTTTTATTGGCATTTGTTGTTATTATTGCTTATTGTGACAATAGGCAATATATATAGTTTGTTCAAAATTGTTCAATTTCGCCTATCAATAAAGCGCCTAGAAAAGCGATGTACTAATTCTTCTCGTGTATGGCCTAAGGTATCTATTATTGTCCCTTTTCATAATGAACAACAACATTTAGAGAGTGCTATGAGGTCTTTGTGCTCTTTAGATTATGCTAACTATGAGGTTATTGCCGTTGATGACCGTTCTACCGATTTTAGTTATAAAATAGCAAGTCAAATAGCTAACAAAAATCCATGTCTAAAATTGATAAAGGTAGAAACCTTACCCTTTAATTGGCTAGGTAAGCCTCATGCCTTACATCAAGGTTTGAAACATGCAACAGGCGATTATATTGTGTTTACTGATGCCGATGTAAATTTCAAACCGTCTACCCTTACCAAAGCAATAGATTACATGCTGGCTGAAAATTTAGGGCACTTAACGTTATCACCAAAAATTGAAGTAACCCATTTCAGCATGAAATTATTTATGCCTTTTTTACTTTGTATCATGTTTCTTTCTATGATGCCTTGGCGAATTAAAAGTATTAACCCTAAAGATGCGATAGGCATAGGAGCCTTTAATTGTATAAGTCGAGAGACACTTAACCTAATTGGCGGAGTAAAGTCCGTAGCCTTAAATCCGATTGATGATGTTGGCTTGGCATGTCGAATTAAGCAATACTCAGTCAAACAGGGCATCGCAGATGCAGGATTTTTATTAACCCTTTCTTGGTATGAAACAATTAAGGCGTGTAAAATTGGATTTGAAAAAAATATCTTTGCCTTCTTTAATTTTAGTCTTATTAAATCAGTGATGGCATTACTTAGCTTGGCAACGTTTATATTTTTGCCATTATTTGGCTTAACTATTTTTAATAGCTTAACTTATCTATTAAGTAGTATATCAATCATCAGTATGGTTCTTGCTATCATGCTAAGTTGTCATCAATTGAACCTACCAAAAATCTACGCTCTCAGTTACCCACTAGCTGCTCTGATAACTTTATATATAGTTATACGCTCTGTCAGTTTATGTATTTTAAGGCAAGGTATATATTGGGGCGGAAAGTTTTTTTCATTAAAAAAACTTATTACTTTTTATAAGTTAAATAACTAGCGACGTTAGCATTGAAATGGATACATTTTAATAAATTCCCATGGTCCATCTAAGTACCGCCATAAATTTAAGCCAATAATATTTCCATATAAAGGGATACTCTGCGTATAAAGTGCCTGATTTAATAACTTAGCCTCTTCTATAGAAACTTTATTTTGTATAGTAACATGGGGTTGCCAGGTTTGTTTATCTTGAGAAATTAACCAAGTACTCCACGCTTTACGAAGCTGTAAAAATAACGTTTGATCAAAGTCTAAAGAATAAGCATTGCCCCTACCTAAAAATTTTATCCCTGATATAGTTACCGGTACACAAACGTTATCCGATGTAATTTCATTGAGCTTAGTATTAATTTTAACGAAGTATTTTTCCGGAAGTTGATGAAAAACACTCACATGAGCTGGAACTTTATTTAAATGGAAAGGGTAATGCTGCCGACGTTGTTGTTCAAAGAAATTTTGTAGCGTTGAATTGAATTCTAATGTTAAAATAAATGACATAAGTCGCTTCAGATTAGTTATTGTTAGTTGATATTATGTAGTTTTTTTTCTAAAATCATAAATAATGAAATTTTTAACTAGCTAATAATCTTATTAATTCCAAAATACCTTCATTAGTAAATATACTCAGCAATAACTGTTACAAATGCTCAGGTAAATGTCTAAGAAATAATTTAGAATAAACAGCTGGACTACACAGCTAAGATCTACCCAAAAATTAATATCTTGCAAATTAAATTTTTGAAACAAAGCCTAGCGCTATCAGGCACCTAACAAAGCATTTCAGTATCTGAAAATACATAACTTTAAAATATTGTCACTTTTTTATAAAGCTCTTTTTATATGGACGATGTTGATATCCTTAAACGATTGAGCAAAAAAATTACTCAATAAATATCATTATCAGTTTAGACCCTATATACGGTAAAACCCAAGCTACATAATATTTGGTTAATGAAATTTGTATATAATATATACATATATGCAAAAATCTTTTATTTGCCTAGCGCGTTGAATGAGGAGTTAGTATGCCCTACAACACCAGTCAGTTAGAAAAAGAACGTGAAAAGAAAGAGGCATTATATTACATTAATCTGCTCATTAAGTTAATAAGTGAACAAGCTTTTTTTCGGCTTCAAGAGCTCCAAAAACGGCCTGAAGAAAAAGAAGAGGAAGCGAGAACGCTTGAGAAAAATATTAACCATTGTTTAACTTTATTAGCCTCTGTGAAAAGTAAGATTAAGGATCAGGGCCCTTCTTCAGTGACTGACTATCTGATTACTTCTGCAATATCACATCTTGCTAACAGTTTGCCACCAGAATCTGTGAGTAATATAGTTACTCAATTAAATACTGTCAAAATTAATGAATCTAAGACTCATAATATCAGCAAGCAGACAGACTCTTCAACCACTGATACTGCAAAAACTCATCAATCTAAGACTCACAACGTCAGTAAGCAGGCTGACTCTTCCCCCACTGATACTGCAAAAATTAGTGAATCTAAGACTCACAATGTAAGTAAACAGGCAAACTCTTCACCCACTAATCCCGATTTTCCTCGTTTACTATCAACTATAAGAGCTACCTTTTCTCATGAAATTTCTCTGAAACTTCCTCCTAAACCGCTTGAAAAACAAGTGGTTATTGACTTTGCGGCAGATAAGCCTGTTTATAGCGATTATGGAGTAAAATGCGCTCAACGATTAGGGGCAAATTTAATTCAAAGTCAACCAGATAATTTTTCCGCGGTTAATGAAAAATTTTCCATTTCTGAGGGTACTATTTTAACCTTAATTGGCCATTGTTCTCGTGGCTCAAATCATTTATCAGATAACTCTGGAAGAAGAATACGCGCAGCAGAAATTGCGGAACAAATATATATCAACATGAAAACAAACAACACGCCATTTGAGACGCCTTTCACTATCGATTTGATAGCCTGCCAGGCAGCAAGTTCCACAGCTAAACGACCTGCTTTTGCTCAACTTCTCGTAGACGAATTATCTAAGCGTGGTATTAAAAATGCAAAAGTTATCGCAAGTCCAACTATCATGACGACTACACCTGATGGCAGGCAAGCAAATCTTAGTAGGGAAGAAGATCAAAAAATGTCAGCGCAATTACAGGGTGTACAACAGCATGAGGTAAATAGTTGTTTTAAGTCTGGCGGTACTGCTTCTTTCTTTAAAGATACAATGCGACAATTACGCGAACCCGGTTTAAAGGTAGAAAAACAAACTTTTACTAGCAAACCTAGTTAGGAACTTGCCCATATGGAATTAGATCTCAATAGAAAGGAAAGTATAGAATAACCAGAAAAATGGTATGTTTTATATGGATTTATCTAAAAAACTAAAAAGTTTTTCCATTGCTATTTTAAAGTGTGTAGGATCCACGCCAAGCCGCATTCTGAAATAACCGGGTAAATCAAAACACTCGCCTGGTAGTATAGAAACACCTGTTTTATTAACTAATTTTTCCGCAAAACTATAAGAATCATTGGTAAAATTTAGTTTCGGAAAAGCAATTGTTCCTGCGTTTGGTTCAATCCAATCTATATATTGGGAATAATTTTTTTGATATTGTTTAAATAATGTTTTATTTATTACAATCCACTGTTTAACTTTTTGAGTCAAAACCGTATGATTTTTTATAATTTCATAAGCAAGATAATCGGCTCCCTTAAATAGTGAGTGTGTTGTTAAACACTTAAAAGCTAAACAACGATCTAAGATTTCTTGCCGCGCTATCATCCACCCCACTCTTAAACCGACACAACCATAACATTTACCAATAGAGCCTAATCCAATCACTCGAGGAGAAAAATTAACAAATGAAGGAACAGTATCATTGTCATTATGCGGCAGTAACCTATAATGCTCATCAACTACAACATCACAATCATAAATTTCTGAGATATTTAGTAATTCTTCAAACTCTTGCTGCGAATAAGTTATACCTGTTGGATTGTGTGGAGAATTGATTAGAATCGTTCGTGTTTTTTTATCTATATTTTTTTTGATTTGCGAAAGAGGCAATCTAAACTCTGTCTCAGGAGAAAGTGCAACTTTGCGTACTTCAAATCCTACAGCTTGAGGAACATCATATAAAGAATGGAAGACTGGCACCGTTACAATAACATTTGAGCCCGGAGAAAACTGGGTACTAAAATAAAGTAGTATCGCTTCAATCATTCCTGTAGTTACAAGAATATTGTCAGCTGAAATCTGCTGATATAATTTACTAATTTCATTTCGAAGCTGGAAAGAGCCCTTGGTATCATTATGTTCGAAATCAATATTTAAAAAATCTTGAATTTTTTTAGTGGAGTCTAAAACATCTTCTACCCTTAGACTAGCAACATCACTCTCACCAAGATTATAAGGTGCCTTAAGATAAGTATCTAACCATTTGTACAATAAACTCAATTCCATATGCAAATCCTCTTATTAATTGTTTTCTCTTAAATTCCTATTAACATTAACTTTTTCACCACTAGAATACTCTTTTAACAAATTAAACACAGTAGGCTTATTATTTGACGAAATGAAAATTCCTCCCATATCAGCGTTTAACTTGGCATACCTCTCATCTTTTAGCAAAATCGCATGTAATTTTTTAAGTTTCCAAAAAGGTACCTTTGGAAAAAGATGATGTGCTAGATGTAAAGTTTCTCCATGAATACCAGTAAAAAAGTACTCCAACCAATGACTATTTCGATTACGAGTCATATATAAATCAGTGCCGTTTCCCATTAAAGGTGCATGCTCTGCTAACTCAATAAACCAATTAATTAATTGAAAGGCAGTAAATAAAGGAATAAACCAAAATAAAAATAAAATGGTTAAGTAGCCACTCTTATAACACACTACAAAAATAATAGACCAATAAACTCCCAATATTAACAACTCTAATTTTTCTGATGCTACTTTACCCGTGTACAATCTTGATTTTATCGAAAAATAAAGATGGCTGGGGACTGTAAATTTCAAACAGGGTATAAGAAAAAGCTGCCGTAAATATTGATTCGAAGACAGCTTGGAATTATAAACGCCTTTTTGCAACATATAGCGGTAATCATCATCGCTCTCAGGATCGCCAAAATTACCATGGTGCAACCGCAAATGAGTATCTTTATAAGCTGAGTAAGTATGTAGAATAAGATGTCCGCTTAAGAAGGTGCCTAAAAACAGGTTAAGTAATTTGTTTTGGGCAATAGAATTATGTGAGGCCTCATGTAGAATGGTGGCCAGAGCACGTTGCCGTGAACCAATGATAAGAATAGCTAAAGGATATAAAAGATAATTGGAGTAAAGCGTTAAGATAATTGTAATAGCAATTACTGTATAATCATATGAGACTGCGATTAGACCATGATAATTATCAAATTGGTATAATTTATTAATATCAGCACGAACCTCAGGTGAAAAAATATAGCGCTTGCAAAAACTTCTCATATTTATTCCTAAGTATTAACTCTCCCCTTACACTCCTTTAAATTTTTAAATCCCTTTATTAAGAAAGACAACTGTTAAGCATGTAGTACTAAGGTATAGCTTATGTATAATTATTAGTCAAAATGATTTTTAAGCTCTCTATTTTCCTCAGCTGTTTAAGATTGGCTGTTTAAAAAATCCCTATAACTGAAGGTTTTGATAAGGTCTATCTGACCATTTAATTGTTTTATAGCTATGGCAGGCATTCTTAAACCATTAAACCAGTTTTGTTTAACAATGGTATAACTTCCAGTATCTTTAAAGGAGATGCGGCTTCCTGGCTTTAATTTTTCTTTAAAACTAAACTCACCAAAAATATCTCCGGCTAAACAGGAATTTCCAGCAAGAATATAAGTATAAGGGCCTTCATTAGGCTCAATGTGAACAGGTATAGGGAAAGAAATAACTTCAGGCATATGCGCGTCTGCAGAGCAATCTAAAATAGCAATTTGTTTCCCATTTTCAATAATATCCACAACCGTAGTCTCAAGGCTTACGACGTTATTAAGAACAGCCTGCCCTGGCTCTAGATAAATCTGAACCTGATATTTATCACTAAATTCTTTTAAACGATCAGAAAATTTCTGAATTGGATATCCTTGATTAGTAAAGCTTATACCGCCACCTAAATCTATCCATTCAATACTATGCAATAAATGACTATATTTTTTTTCAATTAGAAGCAAAGATTCAGCAAATTTATCAAAGCTGTTATTTTCACAATGAATATGGAACATCAGCCCAGAAACATCATCTATGACCGATTCAATATGATTGATATCACTTTCTCCAAGTCTACAATTGGGTCTGCACGTATTACTTAAATCATGAGGGGAAAAACTATAACCAGGATTTATTCTTAATCCTGTTATTTGCTTAGGAGACTGGTTTCTAAAATACTTGACTTGGCTGGCACTATTAAAGACAATTTTATCTGCATAATTAATAACTTGCTGAAAATCGTCTTCACTATAAGCAACACTATAGGAAATACCCTCACCGCCAAACTTTTCATAACCAAGCCTTACCTCATAAGGAGAAGACGATGTGAAACCATCCATATGTTTACTAATTATGTCAAATAAAGCCCATACAGAAAAAGTTTTTAAGGCAAATAAGAACTTAGCACCTGACTTTTCTCTTATTTGTTCGATAATTTTAAGGTTAGCTAAAAGCTTTGATACATCAATCAAATAAAAAGGGGGCTTCACCTGTTTCTCCTAACTAAACTTAAATCTTAAGTTATTTTTTACTTATCAATAGCTTATCAATTAATCTTTGTGGCACTAATTTAATGAAAGGATAAATGACTTTTTCTGATGTTCTAAGCCAAGTAGAGATATCAGGATTGATTTCTGGTGAATAGCTAATAGTTTTTGACAATACATAACCTATTAATTTTAATTTACTTAAATATTTAGCATACTTTGCAACATCAGCCCTCATTTGATTACAATCAAAGATTGTCGGATAACTGCACTTGGAACCCAAAAAAGATTGACCTGATGTACCCTTAATGACTCTAACATCAAGTCCTATCTTTTTTAATAATTTAAACAGCTTGACATCAATAACAGAAATATAATAGCGAATATCATTTTTAAATATAAATCCCAACATTGAAAGATATACACCTAGACCTACTGAAAAGCCTGAAGACGCGCGATACTCCTTTACTATTGAAAGTATGGTTATATCGTAAACAGAATCTAATACCTCCGATAAATTATTTAAATGAATGATTTCTTGAATATCACAAGACCACGGTGGCTCTACTATAGTATGAAATGTTTTAAGACCTATTTTTGAAGGGCGCATCATTCTTACAGAGCCAATTGGTAGTTTCTCTTTATGATCAATAACTAATAAAAAATTTGAATAAGGCATGTATTCTTCGTACTCATTATTAAGTAACTCCTCATCATTTCTATAAACTTCCCAAAAGACTTTAGCCTCAACATATCTGGATAAAAGACCAAAAGGACTATCATGATTTAAAAAATAAATTCCAAATCTTTTATTTGTATTTAATTTAAACTGAGTCATGCATTCTGAAGCTAATTTAAGCAGGGTTTCATTTGGAAGAGATAATAAAGAATTTTTCATATAAATGTGTCAAAAAAATATTAATTAATTATAGTATTAAAATTAATCAAATTGAAAAATATTTGAATAAATAGACATCTATTCCAAGAGATATTTATTTTTTTGGTACCTAATGATTAATTTATTTACAAAATCCTTTAACTCAAAGTTAAAGCGCTCCCTACATCTGACTAGCAATTAATCCATCTAACTAGTTCAAACCAGATGCTTTCAACCTCGCTATATTAAGAGTTACCTAGGTTAAGAATTTCTTAATATTATTTTTTTCAACTAGATCTATAATAAACTATATTGGTTTTTAATTGACTCAATTGTATGAAATTTAAAAATCAAGATTTTATTTTAAATCGGTTAGCGAGATTTTTAGAGTTCGATAAGCCTGATTCACCAATGTTTTCAGTGTCAAAGAATAATATTAATAGCTCTAGCAAAGATATTTTTATTGATACTGAGCTACGTGCTCAGCTGAAAAGCCAATTAGAAACAAAAGGCTTTTGTCACGGGTTAACTGTATTACACGCTTTAATGGAAAAAGAAGGCAAATTGACTTGGTGGGAAGCCTGTTTAAAAGAGATTATAAATTGGGATGGCCAAGAAAATTCCTTAGATAGCGACATTAACTTACCGGATCAAGTGGAGAGTACTACAAGACGAGCTCTATTTCATCGGGTGTTAAACTATGTCGTGATTGCCCATGTTTTATCAGGTCATCACTTTGATAATTTCATGGTAGGCAACACTCGAAACTTCAATCAAACCAAAGTATTTGCAAAAGACTATCTACCCTTAAGTTTTGCTACTGATATGCAGTTTGGGCCAAGGCAGTTTGTCATCGGTGACTTTAAATGTGAGACTTGGGAGCAGGTACTGAATGAAAAGCTATTAGATACGTCTATTGTTTTAGCGCACACAGCATCACATACTTTTAGAATAGGTATTACCAAAGACAAACCGGTTCAGTGGTTTGTTTATGACCCTAACTATAATCATAACACAGGTGATAAACCAATTCACAAACTCTTTCAGACTAAGCAAGCTATGATCAATGAAATATTAAGGATTTCAGAAGGTTCTTTGGGTTTAAGCTTTACCCCGCTACAAAATAATCGTCTAGAAATTGTTGAACCTACCCTTGAGGCAGAAAATATAACCAGTAACGTTATTCAAATTATGACTAAGTACGCGCCAGATAAATTGTTAATGTTAAATGATGTTGAAAAACTAGTAATGCTTATTGAAAATTTGCCTAAACCGACGTTTGCCTTTTTATACCTTTATTTACCTCAATTGCATCATACAATGTTAGAAGTTATAAAAAAAAATCATGCTATTAAATGCAAATTTTTTGATTTTTTATTTGCTAGAGAAGAGGGTTTAGGTTCAACATACCTGGAAAGTCTAGCTACCTGTTTACTACTGAAAGAAATATGCTTACAAGCAAATGATGAGTTTAAAAAAAAGCTAATAGATTTATTTAATAACATAAATTTTTCTTTATTTATTAAGCAAACAAACTCAGACAATTTATTAAGTATGTTTAACGCTATCTTGTCACCTTTAACTAATAAGGACGAAGACAATTTCATCCTACCTGACCTATTAAGTTTAGTTAATAAAACGAATGAACAAGGAATTTCTATTTGGCAAGAATTAAACGCAAAAACATCACATCTTTGTCTACAAATCATTCGTTTATGCGTTAATCATATACAAACTTTAGATATAGAAGCAGTGTACACTATCGCTTTAACACTCTCTTTGAAAGAAAAAGGCGACTTTAAAGAGTTATGTCGTGAGCGGCATTGGTGGCGTGCGAATGAATTTGGCGAAACTAGGTCTTGGCAAATGCTTATGCTTGCTTGTCAAGAGCGGCTTAAAGACCCAACAGTTGTTAAAGGAAAAGATTGGGAAAATTATGACAGACTTGTTAATCTGAAAGTCAGTAGACCAGGACTGAGTGGCTTTTTCTCAAAATCAGTCGTTTTGCCAACCACCAATAATATTAATGATGTCTCTTTATCTTATAATGAGCCTAGTAAAAAATAATACCATTTTTTAATAAATTAATTTTGCGGTTTAATTAAACAAAACTTATCTTAAAAGACCTCAAAAAAAACTATTGTCAAACCAGTAAAAATCTTTAATTTAATGTGCTAACAATAACAAAGATTATTGTGCGTTTTTTACCTCAAAATATCGTAGCTTAATTACTTAGAATCATTAGTTAGCCTAAGCGTCAATAGCAAAACAAGTACTACTTTGCTTTTTCTTTTCCGTTAATAATTTGCCACGCATATAGGTAAAGTAATATTTTTTCAATCCATTCTATACAGTTTTTCATTTTACCGAATGACTTCACCATTAGCTTTATTTTGCAGCACGACCTGTAGTATCTTTATAATTTGTTGAGCGCCACTTTATTTAGCTCAGCCTTAAAATTTTACATACAATTACATAGTAAATTGACGTGTTTCTGCAGCTTGTAAACATTTATTTTTACGAGATTGTGATGCTAAAAAAACCATTCTTACCCAAGTACTCACCACAGGCAATAACACTTTTTAGCTGATTAATTTCATTAAATACACTTATTCTTTTTTTTCTGTCTGTTTCTAAATACTGAGTATATTGATCACATAAGTCTTTGGAAGCTATCGTTGGACTTTGTCTTTCAAAATGGTTTTTTGCATCTAAATAAGGCTGTAAAAAATCAGCATTATAAATGGAATATGCCAGCTCCTGTTCACGAGCAGTCAAGGGCTCCATATTTGTAACTTTTATATAAGTTAATGTCTTTTGCAATGCCTGATATTCGAGTAAAAAATTATTAAATGCTTGATGCAAGAGTGGGTCGATAGGTAAATCCTCCTGTTGTATTTGATCATAAATTTGTTCAAGCAACGCAGATAAGGGATATTTATCATTATCATTAAGCAGCATACAATGATAGATAGATCATCGTGTATCCTCATCTGAATAGACCAATTTGATGAGAAAGTTTTCTAGTGTGGGATATTTTTTATAAAAATTAATTTGTGTTGCTAAATTTTTCTTAAGCATAGGCAATTCTTGCGGAAGAAATTTTTTATTAATCCAATTTGAAAAATCTTCTAAACAACCTAAAGGAAGCCCTTTTATGTCAAGAAAGTTATAATAATAGGCAAATGCTTTTAATCCAGATCCAAACACACCTGAAATGTTTTAACAATGCGATAATGCAGGAAAGATAAGATCAATATATAAAGAAAAATTTTTAAAAGATTAAACAAACCGCCAAAAAATTTAACCCCATCCTTATCAATTGATGGCAGTAATCTAAAAAAAGTATCAATAGGCGTTTCACCCTTTTTATTTTTTATCTTGAGATCAGCACCTAATAACATTAATTCTTTCCAATTAATAAATGTCGCGCTAGCTAGGGCAGGACTACAGCGGTTTGACATATGAATTAATGCAGCTAAATGCAGTAAAGTATTGCCATCATCATCCTATTGATTGATATTATATTTGTTTGCTTTAATGGCTTTATTGACTTCAGTAATAGAATAAGGTTGTCCATTTTTATCAGGCCTAAGAACATCATAAGTGCGTTCAGCTTGAATAAAAATTCTATGCAATGTATCGCTTGTTTTATCACTCTTACTTAGACTGTTTTTCAACATTGTATATTTCTCTTATACAAAAGATTAATGTTGTTTTATATCTAGTATAATGTTTGTGCTAACTCTTGTTTATTTTAAACTGACTTAGGCTTTGTTTACATCAGAATTTCAATCTCTTACTTAGTAAAGAGCGCTACTCTCCTCTTTCATACAATCATTTTAGCCCTATTTTGTTCTAACTCTTTAATAGTCTCTCTAGCTTCACTTAAGACTAAGTCCTCTTTTAATCCTTTTATTTCTGTGGTTGAAAATATAGCATGCTCAGCTTTAGCTTGTTTTATATAATTAATTAAATAAATTAAATCAGCATGATTAATAGTGAATGCTTGATTTAGCATAATTACATCCTTATTTTTGTAGGTTAGGCTCACCAGAATATTAATATTCAAAAAAATGAATGAGCCTATAATGCTTGTTCAAACTACAGTCAGTTTAATGTGTAGAGTAGAAGTAAAAAATTAATTAAAGTCAATGGGTTATTTATAATACTGTTATTCAGGGGTGTTTTATTTGGTTTTGTAGATAGAGCTTGGTACTTTAAAAAATATTATGAATAAAATCAGGCTAAACACAGTAAAATAGAAATAATTTTGAAGCTTTAGCCTATTAATAACTTGACCAAATTTAAGGGCTACAGACTCACCAGTATTTAATTCTTTTTGTTCATTCCCACTATAGCTTGCAGATTGTTTTTCATTAATCTAGTAGCGTCCGTAACCTTTTCTTGAAAAGCATTTGCAAAATTTGTATAAGCTTTTTCAATTATTGGATTTTTGAATGTAATTTCAGCCTGTCTACTTCTAGGTATTGTAAGCGAGCCCCCTTTTATTCTACCAGTTACTGAATCAACCAAATGGCTCGGCTATATTGTTAAAGGTAAGTAGCAAAATCTTTTAGATGAGCCATAGCCATTTTGTTTACTATTACGATCTTAAGGTCAACTCATTAATTTAAATTTAACATGAGTATTTTGTTATCAAAAAAGTCATGCATCTTTTGAGTTAGCTGCGGTAAAATTCTATCGACAGGAATGATGCTACTCTTATTAGTGAGACATTTCATAGTAGATGATTCATAAATCATAAAATTATAGGTATAGGCAAGCTCAAAAGTACGAATGAGTGTAAGAGCTAATCCCCCATTTGCTTTTTTTAAGTTTGAAAATTGCTTAATTAGAAAGGACCAACAATCCTCTGGCGATAGCTCATTGCAATGAGCCAGGGATTCTGCAATCGATTGGTTATCATGTAAAGAAAAAAAATTTTTTGACGGTGCTTTCAGGTTTAGGATATTTAGATAAATAAGCTAAGCCTATTGCTTGTACCATCTTATGATTCAACGCCAAAGGATTGCAACTCAATTTTTCAAATAAAGGTAGTTCTACACTAGAAATAAGTCCAAAATTTAACTCTCTATATTTAAATGTATTAAAATGCGATTGTTTTACAGTATTTGCTAAAACCTGCTCTATCTAGAATTACTCTTATTAAAAAGCGTTAATAATATCACTTTTATTTAAAAAATATATTTTAAATATTAAAAATAGAGTAGCGATTTCATAATTTAGAATATTATTAAAGACTAAAGCGTATTATCAAAAAGGACCATTGAATGATAATAACATACATAACACGTAGCATTTATACATGCAAAATTGGCCCTGGATATTGGGCTACAATACTATCTGAAGTAAGTAAAGTAATTCCTTCATGCGTAGCTTGAGCTACAAGTATTCTATCAAAGGGATCTTTATGGATAGCAGGCAGATTCTGAATAAATACAGCATGCGCACTTTCAATTGCTAATTCAATATACTCATTATCTAATAAATTGCGCCGCAGCACTCGCACATCAATTTGAAAATTAATCTTTTGTAAGCTACTTTTGATAGCAATTTCCCAGATACTAGCAGCGCTAAAAAAGAGCTCATTTGATTCTTCCTCAATAATACGCCGTGCTTCAGCTGGTAATTCCTCAGGAAAACCAGCTGCCCACAAAATTAAATGGGTATCGAGTAATACTTTCATAAATTTCCATCAAAGAGATTTTCTATTTCTGAACTTCCTATCCTATCAAAATCTTTCGGTATAGTTAGCTGACCTATCATAAACCCCAAACGACGCTTTTTTTTAGGAGCGGTTGTTGTAAGAGCTGTGACTTTTACAAGAGGTTTACCTGCTTTTGCAATAATAAAAGGTTCACCTTGAACTGCTTCCTCTATTAGCTTAGATAAGTGAGTTTTAGCTTCATGAATATTTACTTGGTGCATAGAAGCTCCAAAGAACTAAGTTTACTTAGTTTAGTTTAATTAAAAATAAGTTACTTTGCAAGTTAGAGCCTCAAAAACAACAGTAATTGAGAAAACAGATGTCACAATTAGTTGGCTATGCCCGCCTCAGCACCCTTGAGCAAAATTTAAACTCATAAGTCGATGCCCTCCTAAAAGCGGGCTGGCAAAAAATCTTATTTTTAAAGATAAAGTTTCCAGTTCTAAAACAGAGCGACCTGGATTAAATGAATGTTTAGAAAAATTATCAGCAGGCGATGTCTTAGTCGTTTGGCGGCTCGACCGTTTAGATCGCTCGATGGTGCATTTAGTAACGCTCATTGAAACCTTACGTGAAAAAGGAGTGGGATTTAAATCGTTATGTGATGGCGCGATTGACACCACCACTGCTTCTGGTGAATTAGTTTTTAATATTTTTTCGTCCATGGCTCAATTTGAACGCACGCTTATTCAAGAGTGAACTCAGGCTGGACTTTCTGCTGCGCGTGCTCGTGGAAAAAAAGGGGGGGCGCCCTAAAGTGGACGCTTCTAAAATTCAAGCAGCGAAACGTATGCATCAAGATAAAACTTTAGCCATTGCCGATATTTGCAAAGTGCTTAATATTTCTAAGCCAACCTTGTATCGTTATTTGGCTTCTTAAAAAGAAAATTGCCTAATTTACAAATATTTTCTTTCAGAAAAATATTTAATTATTTTTGTATTAAACAGACGGTTGAACTTTTTTTACGGATAAAAATAGAGTTAGACTGGCATTTTTTAAAGTATAAATCAAAATTCTTTTGAATTTCTTTTGCATCAACAACTACAGCATAGACGCCAATTTCCTGCGAAACATTTAATATTCGATTTCTATTTTAGTAACATTTATTATCAGGCAATTCGCTAAAGTAAACCATCATTGATCTGTTCAAATGCATATGATATGGTCTGGAAGATTTAAAATATATCAAAATACAAGTAATTTAAACAATAAGTTGGAAGTAATATGAATAAAAATCAATTAGCAGCAGGTTTCATTAGCGTACTAGTTACTACTTCTGTTTTTCCAGCATCCCTTTTTCAGAAAATAACACTACCTTTTTCAGATGAAACCTCAAAATTACAAACGGCTTCAACAACTACTTTAAATAATACAAACTCCAGCTTATTAGGTGAGTGGCAAGGAGGCTGTAATAATAACAAATTTAAACTTAAAATAATTATTAAAAGTACTTTCATAACGATTATCTATGATAATCCAGACCAGCCTAATAGTATCTCTATTCCAATTAATGAGTTTACCGCAGCAAATAATATGCATAAAGGACACGCCTCTACTTCTCCGGCCTGGTTATACTGGACTAACCAAAAATCAGTTCTAGAGGGAAGTTTCATCGATGTTTCAACTAACTTTATAAAAGAGCCATTATCTACCAGCATAGAGCATGTACAATTTTCCCTTAATGACGCAGGACAGTTAATTTTCAAAGAAGAATACAAAGAATTTGATGGTATTGAAGAGATTGTTCATACAAGTGATGGACCATGCATTTTTAATAAGGTTTCACAATAACCTTAGGATGACCTTAAGCTGTAAGACATCCTAGAATGAAGAAAAGTTCCTAAAATTATGAAAAAGGTTCTTGAATAAAGATAGGATTTCACCTAGGTATTAAATGGCTGTAGGAGTGGAAACAGCCAAGACAATATTAAAATAGGTATAAAAGTTATTGACTAATTAATAATTACTAATGTTAGCTTGTTTTTCAGTTTATCAATAAACACTACTAACTTTAGGATTGAAGCTTCTGAAAATAAACTTCAGTTCCTAATGCTGCTATGCTAACAGCTACGGTAGCAAATAAACCTAACTTACAAAGGTTAGTAGCGTTGGTACTTAAATAAGTGCTCGAGGGTTGTTGAGTAGTTTTGATTACCTCTTTAATTTCCTGCTCACTAGCCTTCGAGGATTCAGATATTTGACTAAAAATAAGTGGTTCTGTATTAGCACGTGCAATATCTATTGCAGCATTCAAAAGAGAAGTTATGGGAGCTGAATTTATTTGGCCCTCATATTCATAGAGGATCCGCTCAGTTAACTTAGAAAAGATTTTACAGTGTTCGCCGGGGGCATGATAATACCCTAGCCTTTTCTGGTAATATTCAAACAGTTTAACTAAATCATAAAAGTGACTGGCTGGAATCCGAACATTATATTGATATTTAGAATCATATAAATGTGAGCGACTGTATTTAGCTGCTTTCGATAAAAAACCACACGATAGTTCTTTAAAAATTATTTCTGTAGATGCCTCTAAAATTCAAGCTGCTAAGCGTATGCATCAGGATAAAGCCATAGCAATTGCTGATATTTGTAAAGTTCTTAATATTTCTAAATCTATCCTCTATCGCTGCTTAGCTTCTTAAATTATTCATATATATCCTATACGTTAAACATAGAGGGTATATATGAAATTGGATGAGGGCGATATTTATTCAATAGTCCAATAGTTAGCTGCCCATACTGTTTATCAATGGATAAACAAGCCGCCTTCTTTAAATGATTCTGCTAACTTCAGTAGTAATATAATAGAAAATTTTAAGACAGTTGGTGTTTACAAATCTCAACATGCTAAAAAATTTCAAGACGTTATTATAGAAGATCTCGAGTTTAAAGATAGGTTGCAAGTCATAACTACTTCTATGCAGAAATTGGCAGAAAAACAATTACGGGCTCAAGCCAGATAAAATCAAAAACAGCAATTCTACATAATTATAATTTAAAACTGCTTAAGAAAAGAACATAAGGTGAGAGCAGGATAAACTGAATGATTTGTTTCCATAATGAATAAAATTAGTCTATAAATTATGGTAATTCGTTATAAAAAATTAGTTGTTTTAGTATGCAAAGTAAACTACTAAAGTTTAAATTTTCCGAAATTCATGCTGCTATTATAATGCATAACAATACTAAAGAAGCTGCCAACGCACTTGGTGTCGACTTAAGATCATTACCAAAATACTTAAGTCAGCTTAGTTACCAGAATGAGCCGCTCACCTTTAAACGCTTACATAATATACCAGCTGAGGAAATGGCTGCGACATTAGGTGCGCAGTATCAAGCGCCTTGGGTTCCTAAGCAAGTCCATTTAGATCAACTTCCTTTTGCAACCATTCATGCCAGCATTTTAAACCATGCTAAAGTCACACCTGCTGCTAGCGCCCTTGGGGTTACCATAGAATCCTTAAAAAAATACTTAAGCAAGCTTAGTTATCAAAATGAGCCACTTACCTTTGAGCGCCTACGTGATTTATCCGCAGAGGAGATGGTAGCGGCAATAGGTGAACAGTATCAAGCGCCTTGGGTTCCTAATAAAGTCCATCTAAACCAACTTTCTTTTGCAGTCATTCATGCCTGTATTTTAAATCATGCTCAAGTTACACCTGCTGCTAAAGCCCTTGGGGTTAGCATAGAATCTTTAAAAAGATACTTAAGCAAGCTTAGTTATCAGAATGAGCCGCTTACCTTTAAACGCTTACGCGATATATCGGCAGAGGAGATGGCAGCAGCATTAGGTGAGCAGTATCAAGGGCCTTGGACTCCTAATCAAGTTCATCTAAACCAACTTCCTTTTGCAACCATTCATGCCAGCATTTTAAACCACACTCAGGCCTCGAATGCCGCTAGCGCTCTTGGGGTTACACCACAAACGTTACAAACCTATTTAAGCAAGCTTAGTTACCAGAATGAGCCGCTCAGCTTTGCTCGCCTACGTAACATATCGGCAGAGGATATGACAGTAACATTAGGTGAGCAGTATCAAGGGCCTTGGATTCCTAATACAGTCGTCCATCCAAACCAACTTCCTTTTGCAACCATTCATGCTAGCATTTTAAACCACGCCCAAGTCTCGAATGCCGCTAGTGCCCTTGGGGTTACACCACAAACGTTACAAACTTACTTAAGCCAGCTTAGTTACCAGAATGAGCCACTCACCTTTGAGCGCCTACGTAACATAACGGCAGAGGAGATGGCAGCGGCATTAGGTGAGCAGTATCAAGCATTTTGGATTCCTAATACAGTCCATCTAAACCAGCTCCCTTTTGCCGTCATTCATGCCAACATTTTAAACTATACTAAAATCACGCCTGCTGCTAGCGCCCTTGGGGTCGATATCTTGACTTTAAAAAGATACTTAAGCAAGCTTAGTTATCAGAATGAGCCGCTCACTTTTAAGCGCCTACATGACATGCCGGCCGAGGAGATGGCTGCAGCATTAGGTGAGCAGTATTATGCACCTTGGATTCCTAATCAAGTTCATCTAAACCAACTTCCTTTTGCAACCATTCATGCTAGCATTTTAAACCATGCTCAAGTTACACCTGCCGCTAGCGCCCTTGGGGTTACCCGACAAACGTTACAAACCTATTTAAGCAAGCTTAGTTACCAGAATGAGCCGCTCAGCTTTGAGCGCCTACATAACATACCGGCAGAGGATATGACAGTGGCATTAGGTGAGCAGTATTATGCACCTTGGGTTCCTAATACAGTCCATCTAAGCCAACTTCCTTTTGCAACCATTCATGCTAGCATTTTAAAACATAGCAAGAGTACGCCTGCTGCTAACGCCCTTGGAGTTGGCATAGAATTCTTAAAAAGCTACTTAAGCAAACTTAATTATCAGAATGAGCCACTCACCATTGAGCGCCTACGTGACATAACGGCAGAGGAGATGGCGGTAGTATTAGGTGAGCAATATTATACGCCTTGGGTTCCTAATAAATCCCATCTAAACCAACTTCCTTTTGCAACCATTCATGCCAGCATTTTAAACCATGCTCAAGTCTCAAATGCTGCTAGTGCCCTTGGGGTTACACTACAAACGTTAAAAAGATATTTAAGCCAGCTTAATTATCAAAATGAACCGCTCAGCTTCGAGCGCCTACATGACATGCCGGCCGAGGAGATGGCGGCAGCATTAGGTGAGCAGTATTATGCGCCTTGGGTTCCTAATAAATCCCCTTTAAGCCAACTCCCTTTTGCAACCATTCATGTCAGCATTTTAAACCATGCCCAAATCTCGAATGCCGCTAGTGCTCTTGGGGTTACACCAAAAACGTTAAAAAAATACTTAAGCCAGCTTAGTTATCAGAATGAGCCACTGACCTTTGAGCGCCTACGGAATATACCGGCAGAGGGAATGGCAGTAGCATTAGGTGAGCAGTATAATAATACACCCTGGGAGATTGACAACATTGTTGTAAACGATGTACTTTCAGCTGCCATCGAGCAGACACTTCACGACGGCTTAGAATTAGACTTAGAGCAGATTTTACTTGATATTACACACGGCACCCAGCAAGAAGATCTCTCACATATATTAGAATCCGTAGCAGACGAGTTGTTAACACTTCCCGATGAGGCATTAAAAAGTATGAGCAGTCACGCTGCTAACCAAACTACTTCACCTTCGGAGCCCATAGCCGCTAACGGAGGCGAACTTACCGCAGACGACTTGTTAACATTTCTCGAGGAGACATTACAAAGTGAGAGCAGTCGCGCTACCAACCAAATTATTTCATCTCAAGAGGAAGATAGTGCACAAGAAGATGATGTACAAATAGGTATGTTACGTAATGAGCTAAATAATACCTTGACGACCCTGGAAAAGAACATTAATAACAAAAGACAACTTGAAGTTGGTGAAAATGATGAGCTGCCTAGCAAACGAGTTTCTCGTTGGGATGAACCTTCTTCATCAGGAAACTCTTTTTTAGAGTCAAGTCATTTTCCAGGGACTTATACAGCTATGCCTTATGCTTTTAACACCTACCCTGAGCGTTATCAACAAGTCCATTCACCCTATCCAAACTATAATAACGTCCCTATGTCGGCTGATTTAGTTTTTTTTCCAATCACCTTTTCAGTACCAAGTGATTATCCTAATGGAGCTTATGCAGGTATATCCTATAATTTACCACATGTTTTTCAGTCCGGTCCAAAGCCCAATGGTCAACTAAACGATTCTACTCATTTCCGGCCTTTTTCAATAGATGATCCACTTATGCCAGTGGGCCATTTTACTCCATGGCCTGGCACCTCAACATCGGCTAACAATTCTTTATGTTCTTTCTCAAATCTATTCGCAGAAAGAGAACGAACAATGCCTAATACCAGTAATTTGCATCACCCTACACCAATCTATTCTGATCCGCTGTCTTCGCCAAAGCAGCTTTTTTTTGCACAAAATAATAAGCTAAACCAGCAGCAAATTAATGAGTATGACGCATCTAATGATAAATATAATTTAATAAATAACCCCAAAGGTGGTTAAAATTTTCTAGATATATTTTAAGTATGACATTATTACTACTCTAGCTTTAAATTATTGATTATTTCTGAGGTAGTGTATTTAGAGCTCTGTTGCAAAAAAATTAATTTTTATCAACCTATTTAATTAACTAAGATCAGAAAATCTCAATTTCTCTAAGAAATTATTTTACTTATTGAGATTATGTATCATTTAAAATGAGAATCTACAATTATGAAAATCAGGTCTGAATATAATTTAAGGACCTCTTCAACCATCGCAATGCTTTTTTATCCTTTACTTATTTTATTTTTGCTAAGAGGCCCTTTTTTAGTTAAATATTATTTTTTCAGGAAGTTAAATTAAAAATCGTGGTTAAAGAAGGTAAAGCGAAAGTTTTAACAGATGCTGAGTTTAGACGACTCTTAGCTGTGGCTAAAGATAGTACATTTGCTATTTGCAATGTAGCAATGATTTATTGTTCGTTTGGCTTAGGTCTGCGAGCAAAAGAAATTGCTTCTTTAACGATTGCTGATGTTGCCGATAGCCATTACCGACTACTCGATGAAATTTGTCTTAAACGTTCGATGACTAAAGGTGAAAAACAACGGTATGCTTATTTAACTAATAAAAAATTAAGAGAAACGCTACAAACTTATCTTAATCATTTAAAAGATAATAACGTAGCTCGTCACAAACCTTTCTTTCAAACGCAACGCCGAAGCCGTTTTACGCCGAATACCTTACAAAAATGGTTTCGCAAACTATATGACAAAGCAGGTATTCTAGGAGCAAGTTCACATTCGGGACGGCGAACCTTTATTACTAAATTGATAGAACAAGGCGTCGATATTAAAGCCGTATCAAGATTAGCAGGTCACGCTTCGATTGTGACAACGTCTATCTATGTCGATGATAATCCAGATAGACTTAAACGGATTGTGGCGAACTTGGCATTGGTTTGAAGTAACAGCATAATTTAAACGACCGGTTATGGAGCCATTCCTAACCTACTCCCAAAAAACTGTAAATTGGTCATTTAATTAACGTCACGTAAATATTTATTTATGTGATTTAAGACAATCTAAGTTTAAGACCTAATTCGGATATAGACTTACATTTAAAATGTTGCTGCCATTCAGTTTGCAGAATAATTCATAATTTATGTGAAGCAGGAAATTTTACTGAAAACTATGTTTTTAGAATATAGGTCCTAAATTTATGAAGATCTAGAAGGCTGAATTGAGTGGACGGTATTGCAAAGCTATAAAGTCTATGAAACAAACTCCATATGTATGCTTGAAACAATACCATCAATTCCTATTTTCATTTACAGATAATTGTGTTGTTTGATGATTTACTTTCTATTGTTTCTGCTAGAGAATTAGATGAATCACGTAATGAGCTTTCTATTTTCTGTTTAAATTCAACTGTGTTTTGATAAAAAGTATTTAATTTATCTAATTGATTTATTCTCTGGATATTCTGTTCTACCAATGAATCAGCTTTCTTTACAAGACTTTTGGCATACGGATAAATGCCTTTATGTTTTTCTATACTTTTCTCAATCTTTTCGCTCCCTTCTTCTGCAATATCTATAGTTTTATCACACTTTTCGTTCAAATAACGCATAAAAAAACTTGCTGTACTACCTACAGCGGTAAGAGCTGAGTACAATGTTTTTTTACTTGGATTTGTGAGTAAGTCTTGAGTGCTTGAGTGAGTTTCAGGAATACTATCTGTCAATTGTTGCAAATTAGTCTTAATAGAGCCTGTCGCTTTAAACTGCTCATGCATTTGTATTACATTATCTTTTTGTTTTTTAATAAAGCTACTAGTATTTTCTATAGTTCTTGCGAAAAAACTCTTATCTTGGGTATCTAGAGTTTGTGTTAGCGTTTGTAGTTTATTTTGAAACCTATTAATTTCTTTATCTAATGTATGTATCTCTTCCTTAACCGGATTAATAATTACGGCTTCGGTTATTTTTGTAGCAACTACCCCTTTTGCCTTTTCTACAATGAATTCTTCGATTTGTTCTTTTATATCTTCCTCTTCTTTTTTTAACTCCTTTTTTAACTTGCCAACCTGTTCACTAATAAAATTCTGACCGCTATCAAGCATAGCTTGTACTTTTTTTGTGGATTCATTCCATGGTGAAGTTTTATCATGCTTCTTAACCATCAAGTCGCATTCAGCTATGATATAATCAAGCTTCTTCTCCCACCTCTCAATTTCGGAAGAATTTACCGTTTTTTTCTGCTCTGGCATAATAAATATCTCTACAACTTAATAATTATCAGCCCATTGTAGGAAAGCAAAATTATAAGAATATTAAGTAAACATAATGTTTTTTTTTAAATCAATTAAATTTTTTATTATGTTTGTTAAGGTATTAAGCTCAATTATATTAGCTGCTTATTGAACAAAAGCAGCTATTTTACTGTCAACTCTATTTTTAGAATAGAGTTCCTAAAATTATGAGAGGCTCTAATACTGATATTTGCAAAGTACTTACCTACATTTTATCGATATTTAGCCTTGTAAAAGGATAATGGAATAGTTAATTATTATGCTTGAATATTTAAAGGCTAAGAACTCGTATTTATTTAATTGCCTCAGTATTAACAGTTCTTAGGTTTTATTTGACTCAATATTTACTTAAACATAGATTAATTATGGCTTAGCGCCGTTGTTCGAACTTATTGTCTCAGACTTTTTTAAATCTTCTTTGCCTCGTAATTTATTCAACGTATTTTTAAAGTTAGTTTTATAACTCGGATTGATTTTTGCCTGAGTATGGATAAAGCCATTATTCCGTAATGCTTTTTGTGATAAATCTCTAAATTCTCGAGCAATTTTTCTAAATTTGAAATTGCCTCCCCTTTACAGCTAGCGCTTAAATATGGCTACATTGATACTGCTAGGTTATTAATACAATAGCCTGGTACCTTATTTAAAAAACCCTATCGTGGCGACTTAGTAGCTAATATGACTAACGATGCTGATATAAAACAAATGATTGAAAGAAAAAAGAAAGAAAGACCTTGCCTATTTTGAAAACTTCAAAAACAGTAAGCTGGGTATCATTAACGAGGAGATAGATTATTTAATTGTTGCACTTCGTTTAAATGATACACTGCTATCCGCAGATGTTTAATTGCCTACCCGCAAATTAAAGTTACTAATTCTAGTAATTTTTACTGCACAGCCCCTCTGGCAGAGGAAATATGAAAGCTCGCAGGAAAAAAACAAAGAATGTGATGAGGCTTTTGAGATTGTTAGAATGATTCTAAAAACTCCAGGTATTAACATTAATGAAGTCCTCGCAACGTCAGAGCCTATATTATTTATGACAACTTCAATTGAAGATTTAGCAGTACTCGAATTGTTTCTTGCAGCTCCTAAACTAAATCCAGCTATACTAAATAATTTGGGTTATACAGCGCTCTATGATGCTGTAGAACAAGGTCACTTAGGCTGTGTTAAACTTCGCGTTGATAGCACCATTGTCAATAAGAATAATGAAACAGCACTAGATTTGCAGGTTTCTAAATACCAAATACACACATGCCAGAAGGAAGTAGCTAAGCATCAGCAACAAATGCAAAGCTATAGCGCAAAAATAACAATGTAAAATGAGGTAAAAAATAAAATTTATAAAAGAAGTCTTCAAAAATCATTTTAGAAGATGAGCCTTTTCACTTTTGCATTTATATCTTTTTAGAATTTTAAATTGTTAATTAGCTAATGCTTCTGCCACCATCAACATTTAACGTTTGTCCGGTAATAAAAGGATTATTAATTAAAGAGACAACAGCTTGGGCAATAAAGCGAGGATCACCGTGTCGCTTTAATAAGGTATTAGAAATAATATGTTCTTGTACTTTAAGGTTTAAAGCATTTTCCTTTTCAGGCCATACGATTGCTCCGGGTGCTACAGCATTAACGCGAACATGAGGGGCAAATTCTTTTGCTAACGCTTTAGTTTGCATAACAAGGGCAGCTTTAGTTTGACAATAAACCGCATAATCACGCAAGGGTTTATCAGCATGAATATCAGTAATATTAATAATAGTACCCTGCTGTAAAGACAGATGAGGAAATGCTGCAAGACTTAAGAGGAATGGGGCTTGTACATTAACGGTAAAAAGAGTTTGCCAATCATCTAAATTAATTTCATTAATATTCGTTTTTCTAAAGGTAGAGGCATTATTAATGAGGACATTTAATTTATTACCCCATTGTAATACTTGTTTAATTAAATCATTACATTCATTAGGCTGATTTAAATCAGCTTGAAAAACATAAGCACTTTCTGGCCTTATTTTATTTAAAAAATTGGCTAACAGTTGCGCCTCATGCAATGAATGTTGGCAATGAATAGCAACGTTAAAGCCCACTTGATGTAATTGCTGCGCGATAGCCGCGCCTATACGTCGAGCAGCGCCTGTTACTAATGCAACCTCATTGACTTGTTTGTTATCATAAATCAAGGTATGTTTCCTCGTTTTAACTAAGCAGATTAACAATGAATTCATTAAGCTTATTGTATAAGTATTTACAACAGCACCAAGAAATTCCATTTGTTGAATTTATGCAACTTGCTTTATATCATCCTGAGACTGGATATTACAGCGCTGGTTTGCCTAAATTTGGTATTGAAGGTGATTTTATTACAGCACCTGAGTTAACGCCTTTATTTGGCCAAACACTTGCTAATCAATGCAAGCAACTTCTTCCGTTATTAGCTAATCCTATTATTTTTGAATTTGGGGCCGGTTCAGGTCGCTTATGTGTGGATATATTAAAACGCCTGGAACAATTAAATTGCCTACCTTCAGCCTATTATATTTTAGAAGTGAGTGGCTTTTTGCAAACCGAGCAAAGTAACTTAATTAACCAAGAGATTAGTCATTTGGCTCATTTAGTAACTTGGGTTACTCAATGGCCAACTGAGCCCTTTAACGGGATTGTTATAGCCAATGAAGTATTAGATGCTATGCCTGTACATCGTTTCTTACAAACTGAAGAGAAACTTTTGGAAAGTTTTATTACTCTAAATAAGAAAAATGAGCTCATTGAGGTTTTTAAACCAACTGCAAATTTACGTCTGCGTGAGTACTTAAAAAGCATTCTTCCAAACTTACCTTTACCTTACCAATCAGAAGTTAATTTATTTATCGAAGGCTGGTTAAAGCAACTAGCTAGTCTACTGAATCAAGGTGCAATTATTTTAATTGACTATGGTTACCCAAGGCATGAATATTATCATCCTGATCGGAACCAAGGAACATTGATGTGTCATTATAAACATCAAGCTCATACTAACTTTTTAGCACATATAGGTGAACAAGATATAACCGCTCATATTGACTTTACTCAAGTTGCAGAAGCAGCATGTGCTGCTCATCTACATGTCGCTGGTTATACAAATCAAGCTGCTTTTTTACTTGCTAATGATTTGTTAGGCTTATTAGCTGAAATAGAAGATAACCGGGCACGTATTAACGCGAACCAAGCTATAAAAAAATTGACATTACCTAGTGAAATGGGTGAGTTATTCAAGGTAATGGCATTGACTAAAAATTTGGATGTGTTTTTAACTGGGTTTCAATTACAAGATAAAAGAGCAAGTTTATAAATGACTAAATACCTAACTACCGTTGAATTGCAAAAAGAATCAATGAAATTTTCTGCAGGCCACACAACCATTTTTTCGGCCACTGAACGAGAGCCATTGCATGGTCACATGTATGGTGTTTATCTTGCATTAACAACCTGGGTTGAAGAAAATGGCATGACGTTTGATTATCGCTATTATAAAGATCGTATTCACAAATTATGTCGCTTTCTTAATCAAACTTTTCTAATGCCCACCTATTCGCCTTTTCTAACCATGAGTGAAGATGAGGAATATTATTATTTTATATTTAATAAAAAGAAAATCCCTTTTTTAAAAGAAGATGTTACTTTACTACCTTTAACCAATATTACTGTTGAAGAACTATCCAGATGGTTTGTTAATGAGCTTATTAAAGATAGTGAAGAATTAATTAAACATCGGATAGAAAAGGTTGTTGTCAAAGTTTTTTCAGCCCCTGGACAATCGGCAAGTCATGAGTGGGTAAAACAATCTAATTAAAATAATATTTAAAGGAAATACTTGTGATTAACATCTGTCATGTATGTATACCTCATACTAATCATGATTATTTCGATTATGTAACCTCTAACGTTTCCCCTGCAATTGGCACACGTATCTGGGTGCCTTTTCGTAAGCAGGAACGTTTAGGTATTGTAGTTGGTAGCTCAATAATTTCTAAATTAGATAGGCCACTGAAATCAATTCATACTATTATTGATGAACAACCTATTTTAAGCGCTGAAATACTTGCTTTATGTCAATGGATTAGCACTTATTACCAAGCTCCTTTATCTGAAGTATTACCCTTGGCAATACCTAAAAAATTGCGTCAGGCCGGCACTGTTAAAGCACCCCTTGTAGAATCTTATCTACTTACTAAAACGCCAGACGAAGCTTATAGCCTATTAGGAAAAAAGGCACTTAAACAACGGGCTTTAGTTGATTTTTTAGCTCAGCAAAAAAAAGCCATAACAAAAAATGAATTAACGCGAGCCGGTTTTACTAAGGCACAATTAGATAAGCTTAATAAACTAAATATTGTTCACCAGGAGCAACTATTTGATTTACCCAATTTGCTCTGTTTAAAAAATGAGCCTTTAATACTGAATGAAGAACAAGCGATTGCCGTATCGACTATTAAAAAAAATTTAAAAAGTTATCATTGTTTTCTTTTACAAGGCATAACAGGCAGTGGCAAGACGGAAGTTTATCTGCATGTTATCGCTGAGGTCCTTGCTCGCGGACAGCAAGTTCTTATCCTAGTACCCGAAATTGGTTTAACACCTCAACTATTGAAACGTTTTAGTGCTCGTTTTGATAAACAAATTGTTACCTTACATTCAAATCTTAATGAAAGCGAACGATATGCATCTTGGTATGCTGCAATGCATAATATTGCTCATTTAGTCATTGGGACACGAGCTGCAATTTTTACGCCTATGCCTAAATTAGGATTAATTATTATTGATGAAGAGCATGACTCTTCTTTAAAACAAATGGATAATGTACGTTACTCCGCACGTGACACAGCACTTATACGCGCTCACCAAGCCAATATTCCTATTATTTTAGGCTCAGCAACGCCAAGCCTAGAAAGCTTGCATAATTGCCGTCAGAAAAAATACACTCTTTTACAGCTAAACCATAAAGCGTTAACTTCACAGCCGCTTAATTATCAACTAATTGATTTACGTTCAGCAAGCATCCATCATGGCTTAGCTGAAAGATCAGTACAAATTATTGCTCATCATTTAAATCAAGGAAATCAAGTTTTAGTTTTTATTAATCGACGTGGCTTTGCGCCTATTTTACTTTGCCATGCATGCGGTTTTATGATTGATTGTCGAGCATGTGATAGTCATCTAACCTTACATCGACACAGCCACCGTTTAATTTGTCACCATTGTGGTTTAAGCCAAGCAATTCCAACAAAGTGTGAGCAATGTGAAAACCCCGAGTTAATTCCAATTGGAACTGGTACTCAGCGACTTTATGATTACTTAGCAACTGTTTTTCCTGACACTAAAATATTAAGAATCGATAGAGACGAAATACGTAAAAAAAATGAATTTGAAAATCGACTTGAGCTTATTAATAATGAACAAGCGCAACTATTAGTTGGCACGCAAATGTTAGCGAAAGGACATCACTTTCCCAAACTAACGCTTGTTGTCGTAGTTGACGCTGACTTTGGATTTTATAATCAAGACTTTCGGGCTATTGAGCAATTGGGTCAATTATTAACCCAAGTCTCAGGGCGTGCAGGACGGGCCGAAAATCCAGGCCAAGTTCTTATTCAAACTCATATACCCCATCATCCCTTATTAAACATACTTATTCAAAAAGGCTATGCCGAATTTGCAAAAATGCTGCTCGCTAGTCGCGAGCAAGCTGCTTTACCACCTTATCATTACTTAGCTGTTATTCGAGCTCAACATAAGCAAAATGAACGTATTGAGCACTTTTTAAAGTCAATTAAAAATTACTTAAGTGAGCAATCTTTGCAAATCTTAGGACCGGCCCCTTCACCGCTCGCGCGCAAAGCAAATGTATTTCGTATGCAACTTCTCATCAAGTCTTCATCACGTAAACATCTACACTTATCATTGACGGCTATGCGAGAGTGGATAAGAATAACTAAACAATCACAAGATATACGTTGGAATATCGACGTTGATCCTATGGATTTATCATGACTAATTCAAAAATTGCTGTTTATCAAAAAACTTTTGCTATTGCTTGGGGTGATATGGATGCCCTTGGCCATGTGAATAACACCCGTTATTTTGATTATTTTCAAGAAGCTCGCATTGAATGGCTAGCTAGCTTAAATTTTAACTTAGAAGAGCCTACGGGGCCTGTGGTTATTCATGTCGCTTGTACTTTCCTTAAACCGGTTATTTATCCTGCAACATTAACGCTTAATAGTAGTATTCACAGTCTTGGGCATTCAAGCTTCATCATCGATCACGATTTATTTCAAGAAGGCGCTTTAGTGGCGCAAGGTATAAGTAAAATTGTTTGGGTTGATTATAAACTAAATAAATCTGTTGCGGTGCCTGATAATATTCGTCAGCTATTTGTTTAAATAAATTTAAATACTTGATTTAAATATATAAACAAGGTTAACTACAACATAGATTGATTATTTATACCTTTAATCAAGTTCTATTTGATCAATTCTAAGCTAAACCACAACGAGGAAATATTATGAATAAAGATATTTTTGAAGGTAACTGGGAAGAATTAAAAGGTAAAATGAAACAAGCTTGGGGTAAATTAACAGATGACGATTTCCGTGAGCTAGAAGGTAACCAACAAGAAATTTTTGGCAAATTACAAAAACATTATGGCTACACGCGTGATGAAGCTGAAAAAGCGGTGAGAGATTTCACAGACAGGTAGACATCAATTTATAAATTTTTCTTATAAACTAGACTAGCCAATTATGGTTAGTCTAGTTTACTCTTCGTTACTGGCCTTTCTAAAGACAATCTACGTACTAAGAATTAATATAAATACTAACCAAATAGAATTAAGGCTAAGACCATTTATTAAAAATATAGTTAGGCTATTTAATTATTACTCGGATAAAAATAATAACTTTCTTCCCTAATGAGTAAGCGAGGGACGATTTTCTATTTTTGGCACCTCGCCATATATATTAGGAAGTTCTGTATCAACATCAAATCTATGTGCAATATCGGAAGCCATGGTCTCATCAGGGGGTTCTTTTAAAGTCAAATGATGTAATAAATTATTTCTCTCATTATCTTGGCTGTCTATCATCTTTTTACCAAGAGAACCTAATTCTTCTATAAGCATCGAGATAATGCCTCTATTGTGAAGGGCTGCTAAATGCAAAACTGTAGAGCCATTACTTGTTTTTTGGAGTAGAAGACTTTTATCCTCCATAAAGGCTTTAACGATGTCATTTGCACCTTGTATAATAGCTAAATGAAGAATGTTTTGGCCTTGGGGATCAAGCATTTTAGCTAGCTCTAGGTCTGGTCTTTTTGCTAAAATCATTTTTATATAGTCTGGATTTTTTAAAGCTACCAAATCTAAAATTAACGTTCTCTTATCAGTATCAATAAAATCTAGTAATTCTGGATCAGTGATTGGCAATAAATATTTAAAAATAGCTTCATTTGCTTTA
Source organism: Legionella busanensis (assembly GCF_900461525.1). NCBI lineage: Bacteria > Pseudomonadati > Pseudomonadota > Gammaproteobacteria > Legionellales > Legionellaceae > Legionella > Legionella busanensis. Next base: position 3,354,784 of record NZ_UGOD01000001.1, read on the forward strand.
GATGTGTCATCGAGAGGGCTTCTTGCAACTAAGTTAAGGGGCAGATGTCCAGATCGATTAATACAATTTGGGTTACTTTTATGCTCTATTAAACATTTTACGGTTGGTAGTCGAAATTTATCTGCTGCCAAGTGGAGCGCTGTATTTTTATTCTCATCGGTAATATCAATGTCCACATGGTTATTTAAAGTAGCGTCTAAAAACCGATCATACCCTAAAGAGGCTGCTTTATGTAGAACCGTTCTTCTAGATTTATCATCAACAATATCTTCTAAAGAACCATATTTATTTAAAAGCATGCATTCTTCAACTAAATGCCGGGTAGCAGCAAAGGATACAAATTGAAAATCACTTTTAATAAACTGTGTACACCAGCTAGTTATCTGCTCTTGTTGTTTTTTATCATTTTCCTTAACTTCAGTAATATTTAACTGATCTAATAAGGAGGCCCAATCACCAGGTAAAGTAGTTATAATCATGTTAAATCTCACTAATTTTTAAGGGTAACGGATAATACATCCTTTGATAAATCCTTCTCTATTGTTATAGAGCTCTCTTTTGATTGATTACATTGCTTGCGAAGATCTTCACAAGCCTGAATTACATCGTCTAACGTTGGCCTTTCTTTGCTTTTTATATTAATCATACTTGTAATTAATTCCTGTATTTGCATTCCAACAGAAGTGCTAAAAATAGGTGCGGAAAAATCAAGCTCAAAAGTTTTGTTTTCTTCATTCCTATAATCGTATAATTGTCCAGCTAACTCATTTTTATCTTCTGCGTTTAGATTGGCTGCTAAGTCATATAATACGAGCCCAATTTGATAAACCATAAACGGTTTTGGATCAACCTCACTTGAATGCATCCTATGATATTCTGAAGGTGCATAATTAGGAGTAGTCGATATTGAATTTTTAGGAACCTTCCCCTCTTTTACTAATACAATTGATTTTAAGTCGGCTGTGATAACATCGTCATTGTCTCGAATTAAAAAGTTTTCAGATTTTATATCCATATAAGCCATATTATTTTGTGCAAGCGCTGATGCCATGGTTGCTAATTGCTGAGTCATTCTAAGAACCTCAGCAGAGATCATGGGGAAATCGTTGAGCTCCATCGCTTGGCGATAGGCTTTAAGATTGCCCCGTGGGCAATACTCTGATATAGCTATATTAACTGCACTTTCGCCTAAACTTTGTAAGTATTCGGTAGGATAATAAAAAATATCACGGGCAATATACTGAGAAACGCCTTCAAGTTTTATAATTTTTTCTCGTAAGATATAATCTGTAATTGGGCCAGAAGCCTTTTCAACGCGCACTACATATTTCTTTACTTCTGTACTATGTGTAGCTAACCAATTCCTATTATTATTACCACCTATATAATGTAGGTTAAATCCTTCAGGAAGCAAAACATCTGCCTGTTCACGACTTAGCTTTGTGATGAAATCATTAAAATTTGAATGGTCAGGATGGATAAAAATATCTGAGGATGAGCCACTATCTGGTCCTTGACTAGAGACAGCCATCTTACGGAATAACCTAGCTAATGCAGCATTTGTACTAACTTGAAGCTTATGAAAACGCTTAAACATTTTCTCTTTTTTATCTGGAATATCGTTTAATATTATAGCTACAATTTTTTCTTCTAACTGATGGAGTCGTTGCTCTTTTAACTTACCTGCCTCTTCACTTTCAACTTCTTCCTTACGGTTCTTTTCTCGATGGAGCTCATCTAATAAGGAATCCACTTCTCTATATTGCTCTGAACGCCAGCGATCACGACTTTCACGCTTAGGATTAAACAAAGAGATTTTTAGTCCGGTCGTCTTATTAGCCCATACTCTACTTTCTGGAGGTGATGGCATTTCCATTAGTATCTTTTCGGGAAATTGTTCCAGTATCTCTTGAATTCTACTTTCTAAAAATTCTTTATGATGAAATCGCCAAATATAAAAAAGATGGAAATTCAAATCTTCTGTAACATGCTGATCGTAATAGTTTCTATAAATTATTTTAGTTTGAATTTGTATTCTTTTTAATGATAATAATTCTTCAAGCAATCCTTTGGCTTTTTCCTTTTCATGATCTTCAATTAAGCGATTTAATGTCTGTATATCTGATAAATTGGCAAGTGCCTCATCTGAGAAACACTCTTTACTTAAACCTACTATTTTTTTCATACATACCTTAAACTAAAAAATAGTTAAAATACCAACTAATTGTTCAATTTTAACACAAAAAGGCTAATAATGGAATAGATTAATCAAAATTATAAGGGTTACACTAAATTTTAAATGGCATGCTAGGTGCAAGGTTTTCTGACAAGTAATAAAAATAATGCGATAACTTAATAGAATAGAAAGAAAATGATACTATCAAGATATATTTGCAACGTGGTTAAATAATAAATTACGATAAGCCTATAATTTTATTTGAGTAGAAATGCTAGGGAAATTTTATTATCAATAAGTAACATAATTAGCAAAATCTTATTAATTAAAATGATAATCGAAATTTTCCTCTAATAGCTACTCAATAAATTTCAACATTTGCGAAAACGAGTGCCGAGTTTATTATGGATAACCTAAGAACTATGGTTAACAGTCGTTGGTTTTATAATTTTATTATTATATTAATAGTACTTAATGCTATAGTTTTAGGGCTTGAAACTTATCCAACTATAACTCAAAAATATGGCCCCTTACTTACCTTTCTTGATAATACTTTCACAACTTTATTCGTCATAGAACTTAGTTTAGAAATGTTAGCGTTACGTAAGAAATTTTTTACTAATCCCTGGCACCTGTTTGATTTAATTGTCGTCTCTGTATCGTTGATTCCTGCAGGCCAGGCTTTTACAGTATTACGGGCTGCCCGTGTTTTACGAGTATTAAGACTCGTATCTGCCTTTCCTTCCTTGCGACGCGTTATTCAAGGCTTAGTTAACGCAATCCCTGGTATTACTTCTATTGCTGGTATTTTACTTATTTTATTCTATGTCTTTGGTGTTATGGCGACGAGATTATTTGGGCAAAATTTTCCTGAGTATTTTGGAAGTTTACAGGCATCTCTTTTTAGTTTATTTCAAATTATGACGATGGAAGGCTGGCCTGATATTGTTCGTAAAGTAATGGAAATTTATCCTTATGCTTGGATCTTTTTTATTACTTATATATTGATTGCAACTTTTTCTGTATTAAATCTATTTATTGCAGTCATTGTCGATGCCATGCAAAAACAGCATGAAATTGACGAAGAGGCCGAGCAGAAAGAATTGCAAAAAATTGAAAATCTTTTAGAGACGATTTATCAAAAATTAGAAAATATTGAAAATAAAAATAGTAGAAAATAATAATAAATTTATAAGATTAGTAGTTTCAGTTACCTCAAAAATTATCTCTATTTGGCTTATTGCCTGTAACAACACAAATATGTCAAATAAAAACTTAAAAAGGTACAGTAATATGAAAAAAAAATTACAAATAGAAAGAGAGTCTAAAAATTACAATGGTGATAGCGGCGCTAAACGTTATTTGTTTCTTACTAGGATAACTTAAGATATCAACGCCGCTAAATAAAAAGTAAATGAGTTAAACCAATATTCTAATAACTTTAATGCAAAGTCCCCCTTAACATTTCAACCTAAAAGCAATCAACTGAAAGCGAATGGCTTTCATTGCAACAGGGAAGTTCGACTTTCAATAAAAAATTATTCTCTTATATCAGCGTTCATTACGTCTTCTAAAACCTTTTTTAGACTGCACTTAGATCTAGTTCATCGCTAAATCTATTATTACTACTTAGTAGCGAGAGAAAATTAAGAAATAAAAACCTCGTATTTTACTAATTCTGATACTTCTGCCCCACATTGAGAATTTAAATAATAGGTAAATTTCCCGGATCTGCCTGGTAAAGTATTTTCTGTCCAAGTTAACGTTTTACCTTCCCACAGGGTTTGTTGCATCCAGTTTCTAACTTGATAGTTAGTAATATTGAGGCTTCCTTCTGGCTTTTGCCACTTCAAGGTTATACTCTTTTTATCTTTAGTATAACTAGCGGAAATATTAGCGGGAGGCTTGCATAAAGTAGGCGTAGCAACTTTATAGCTTTTAATACTTTGCACAAACATACTAGCCGTTTTCATATGGGGATTAGGCGGTCCAGCATAAGGGCCACCAATGGCTAGATTAACTATTAAATAAAAGCCGCCCTCTTTATCATTAAAACCTCTACTTAAAGCATTAGCACCATCTGCTGGTAACGAATCAGTTTTTAAGGGCCCCCAAATTTTTTTATTATCATAATAACCTGTAATAATATAACCACCTTTGATGCTTTGAGGATCTTTATTCCATTCAAAACCCCATTTATGAAAATCATTATACAATCGTTTAACTTCTTGCTTACGAATTAAACGATAACCTGGCCCTTTACAATCGCCGCCGTTACAGCTTGGATCTTTACCATTAAAATGTAAGGCAGCAGTCATTATGTCAAAGCTTGTATTCTTAGGGTAAGCTTCCATGATGTCGATTTCGCCATTTGTTGGCCATTGTTTGTCATTAGTAGGTAAAAGCCAGATTGCCGGCCACAAACCACTATGATAGTTAACTGGATTCGTTCTTGCTTCACACAATCCATCATCACTGCTTTCACAGCGTGGTAACTTAGCGATTACTTCAAGATAGCCATGCGATAAAGTACTTGTATCCCAAACAGTTGAATTTACCGTAGCATTATAAGGAGGCGCAGTAAGGTTGCGGCGTGTCATTATTTCACCCGCTTTCCAATAATTATCATTTATTTTGGTTGCTGATAATTTTAATTGGCCTGGTGCATTAATCTTATCAACGTAATAAGACACTAAGGATGAATCATAAACATTAATTTCGCCTGATTTCCTATGATCATAATTTGTAGCAGCATAGTAATTTAAGCCCTCTTTATTTTTATCGGTTAAAATATTTCTTACTAAACTGCACTGCTTGTTTTCATCAAAAGAACAAGGCGCTGCAAAGATATTCGTTGCTAACAAGATTGTAGTAGATGCTAAGATTCCCTTCATTACAAACCTAACTTATCCGTTAAACTTTAAAATCACTATATTATATTTACTTCTAGATGCGCAAATTTTATTTTAACTAACTAAATTACAAAGTAATCACAATATCAGGTAATTTAGAGACTGAGAATTAATTAGGTTTAGCTTCTTATCTATGCTTAAAATAATTGCGGGAAAAATCTTAATTTATTTCTACAGTTACGCCAGGCTTTATTAATTTACTAAGTTTTACTACATCCCAATTAGTTAGACGAATACAGCCATGACTTGTAGAACGTCCTATGGTTTCTGGCTCATTGGTACCATGAATTCCAATACCTTTTTTATTTAAACCTATCCATACCACACCTACCGGGCTGTTTGGCCCCGGTGGAAGATTGTGATAATTATTACTTTGCTTACCTTCTTTAAGCATCCTTTTATCGTATCTAAACCAGGGAAGGTATCTAATACTTTTAATCTTCCATTTTCCTTTAGGAGCAGGTAATTCTTGTGAGCCAGGCGTTATAGGAAAAAAAGCAATTACTTTATTATTTTCAAAAACCAAAAGCGTTTTTTTACGTGTGTTTATTTTTATAATTCTTTTAGGCAAAGGTAAATGTTTAGAAACACCCGTTTGAGTGAGGCTTTCTATAAGAAAAGGGGTTACATTTGGGACTTTTACCTTATCAGCCGGTTTTAATTTTTTAAAATTCACTTGAGGATTAATTTCTTTTAAAAAATCAATGTCAGTATGAAAACGCTCTGCAATAAACTCCGCTAAAGTTTCATAAGGTAATGCTTTCTTCTTTGCCTGTTTTTTTATTTTTTCTGGAATAGAGCCTAAATAATTTTTATCGTCATCGTTTATAGTATAAAAAGTATATAGTTCAGTAAGAGACCTTGGTTGTGGTAATTTGTAACACTGAAGTATTGAATTAAATCCTGTACGTTTTGTAGTTGCTTCTTCTAAATTAAAATTATCATTCACTAAGACTTGATTTTGGCGATAAACGGTATAGGGTAAAGGAAAATCCATTTCATTGTATAGAGGTTTAAGTTTAAATGATTCATGATATTTCAATGCTTGTTTTGTAAACTTGCCTCGGTGTCCATCAATTTTCCCTGTGCTAAAATTTTGCTCATCTAGTAAAATTTGCTGTTGTATAATTTTATCTCGAAAATTTTCTATATTTTTTGCATAAGTACTAAAGCAAAAGCAGAATAAAATCCCTACATAAACGATATATTTTTTCATAATTAAATATAACTGTTTAATTATAAACATAGCATATATAACTTAAATTTAATGCTAAATCTGTACAATTTTTAACCAAAAATTGATTCATTATAATTTTTATTACAAAAAAATCTCTGCTTTTGGAATTAAGGCAAACATAATGAATTGCAATAAACCTTTATAATCAAATATTAAACCTTAATTGGCTATACTTGCTAGATAAGATTTTAATTCCTTTACTATAGTCTTGACATGAATGTCACAATAATGTTAACTTAAATAGTCACAATTAAATATATAAAAAATTGGACAAGACTATCACCATAAAATTGACTAAAATTTCCTATAAAAAGGACTGGTCTATATAACATAAGGAGTGACTATGTTTAAACGAAGTTTATTATGTGGCGTTTTTGCTCTAACAACTATTTCTCCCTTAGCTGTTGAAGCGGCTGTTCATGGTCATAGTAATGTGACTCAAAATGTCATTACTGATACTGCAATTACAGCGAAAGTCAAAGCACTTTATGCGAAATCACATTTAGTTCCTGGCACAAAAATTTCAGTAAAAACAAAAAATCAACAAGTTATTCTAACAGGTAAATTAGAAAGTGATTTGCAATATGAGCGTGCACTTGCCTTAGCAGAATCAGTAGAAGGCGTTAAAAGTGTTAATGCTGATCACTTGTCTATAACTAATAGTAAAGCACCTTTAACTGACACGATGCTTACTGCAAAAGTAAAAGGTGTTATTTTAAAAGAAAAATTATTTGGTAAAAAAGCTGTCGAGTATTGGCCAATTAAAGTTGAAACAAAAAATAGAATAGTTTATTTAACTGGTGAGGTAGATAACGATAGAGAGCGAGCCAATATCACTAGTTTAGCAAAAAACATACGTGGTGTAAGAGCAGTTCATTCAGCAATTGCTGTGAGGTAATTAAGGTGAGTTTGACATAAATTGATGATTTTTTTATGTCGAACTCCACCCTATAAAATGCGCAGCCTTTGTACATGCTTCAAGAAAAAGAATAACTTATTTTAAATCATTTATTTGTAACTACTGTAAGGAGATTACAATGAATACCAACCATATTGTAAATGCTAATGATGTAATCGGAGTTAAAGTTGAGAATATTCAAGGTGATAATCTCGGTAAAATTGAAGCCTTGATGCTTGATAAATTAAGTGGAAAAGTAAGCTATGTTGTACTAAGTTATGGCGGCTTTTTAGGGTTAGGTAATAAACTATTTGCAATGCCTTGGAGCATTTTCTCTTACAACAAAGATCGCGATTGCTTTCAAATCCCTTTAAACGAAGAACAATTAAAAAACTCGCCTGGCTTCGATAAAGATAATTGGCCAAATATGTCAGATAAAATGTGGAGTGATTCTATTGCACGTTACTATGACACTGCCATTTCTAGTCGAGATGATCGCTCAAGTTCAGGGCAATTTTAATTAACTTTAGTGCAGTAACTTAAGTTACTGTACTATTTTCTTTTATTAGACCACGTGCATAACCTGTTTATTTTGTGTGAGTGCTAGGCGCAAGGATTTTGAGGAGCGGAGTTTACATGGCGTAAATGAGTACCGGAGAAACCCTTGCAAAACAGCAATCCCGCAAAATAAACAGGTTACGCAAGTGGTTTATTAACTTTTATGCATCATTTGTTGATGCGCGCACTCTTCACATAAATCATTAATATCTTCAATGGTATCATCTCCTTGAGGCAATACCTCTTGAATTGGCTCTAAATTATCCATATCTTCAATTTCGATTTTTGCGCCACATTTCTTACAAATTTTCATTGTCGACATAATTTTATCCTATTTTTATAATAATTAACTTGAAAATCAAAGAACTTAGATTTAATACAATAGATTGCTTAGTAGCTAGTACTATTAATAAATGTTAAATTGTTTATATCTTCATTGAAAAAATACTTTTATTTAATTTTAGGTGCTATTAATAAAAAGTCTCAAGTCTTATGAATTTAAAAAACCCCGAAAATCTAGTAATTGATAATGAATTTAATGTGCCACAAGCCATTATTTATCAAAAACAGTGGTCTAAAAAGATTGAAATAAAACCGATATCAGAAATAATAAATTATGTGGTAGGTATTGATATAGGTTATGATTATCCAAGCAATCAAGCGTTTACTGTCGCCGTTCTTTTGGATGCAAAAACATTACAGCCTATTGAAGTAACTAAAGCCATTACCCCGATTGAGATCCCTTATAAGCCTGGTTTCTTATCTTTTCGCGAAGTTCCTGCTTTATGTCAAGCATTAGATCAATTAAGGATTAAACCTGATTTAATTGTTTGTGATGGACAAGGAATAGCACATCCTCGTCGATTTGGGTTAGCTTGTCATATTGGGTTAGCCTATGATATACCAACTATTGGCTGTGGCAAAAGTAAGCTGTATGGCTATGCGAAAGAACCAAGTAATAAACCAGGTGATTACTCTGAGCTTCATGATAGGCAGAGTAATATTATTGGCGCTGTATTACGTAACAAATTAAATGTTAAACCGCTTTACATTTCCGTGGGACATAAAGCAGATCTTACAAGTGCATTAGCTTGGATCTTAAAACTTACAAAAGGTTATCGCTTGCCTGAGCCGACCCGGTTAGCTGACAAGCTTGCTCATGAACATAAATTAGCTAGCCTTGCCTAAAAGATAAACTAATTAATTTAAATTTGTTGTATTTTAAATAGGGATATTGATATGAATGATAATAAAAAAGACTCAGATTTAACTCATTTAAAAGAGCTACAGATAGGCGAGCAAAAGCTTTATGGTGGAAAAGGTGGGGATTTACATCAGCTCGCGGATACTAATGCTGCAACCCTCACTACTCAGCAAGGTATCCCTATTGCAGATGATCATAATTCGCTAAAAATTGGACCACGTGGCTCGACCTTATTAGAAGACTTTATTTTACGGGAAAAGCTCTTCCATTTTGATCATGAACGGATACCTGAACGAGTTGTCCATGCCCGTGGGTTTGGTGTTCACGGTTACTTTGAAAATTATGAATCTTTAAGTGATGTTACCAGAGCCCACCTTTTTCAAAAAAAGGGGGAAAAAACGCCTGCTTTTGTACGCTTCTCTACGGTAGCTGGCAATAAAGGATCACCCGATTTAGCACGTGATGTGCGAGGTTTTGCTGTTAAACTATATACGCAAGAAGGTAACTGGGATATCGTTGGTAACAATATTCCTGTCTTTTTTATCCAAGATGCTATTAAGTTCCCTGATGTTGTTCACGCAGCTAAAGACGAGCCTGATCGAGGTTTCCCACAAGCTCAAACAGCCCATGATAATTTTTGGGATTTTATCTCGTTAACGCCAGAATCAATGCATATGGTTATGTGGATTATGTCTGATCGTACTATTCCACGTTCTTTCCGCTTTATGGAAGGGTTTGGTGTTCATACCTTCCGTTTAGTTAATCAGGAAGGTAAGTCTACTTTTGTAAAATTTCATTGGAAACCCAAGCTAGGCATGCAATCTGTCACCTGGGATGAAGCGGTTAAAATTAATGGCGCTGATCCTGATTTTCATCGACGCGATTTATGGAATGCTATTCAAACAGGTAGTTTTCCCGAATGGGAGCTTGGTATGCAGTTGTTTGATGAGAGTTTTTGTGACCGCTTTCCTTTCGACGTGTTAGATGCAACTAAAATTATCCCTGAAGAAGAAATTCCTATTAGACCTGTTGGACGATTAGTTTTAGATCGTTGCGTAGATAATTTTTTTGCTGAAACTGAGCAAGTTGCTTTTTGTACGCAAAATATTGTTCCTGGGATTGATTTTACTGATGATCCTTTATTACAAGGCCGTAATTTTTCTTATCTTGATACCCAATTAAAACGTTTAGGTAGTCCTAACTTTACCCATTTACCTATTAATGCACCTAAATGCCCATTTGCGCATTTCCAGCAAGATGGCCATATGGCATTTATTAATCCTAAGGGGCGAGCAAATTATAATCCTAATTCTTGGGGAGTAGGTCCACGCGAAAACCGACAAAATGGCTTTAGCAGTTATCCCAACCATGAAGAAGGACCTAAATTAAGAGTACGCCCGGAAAAATTTGCTGATCATTACAGTCAAGCACGCCAATTTTATTTAAGTCAGACAGCTATCGAGCAACAACATTTAAGTGATGCACTTATTTTTGAGCTCAGTAAAGTTGAAACAGCTGAAATTCGAGAGCGTATGGTTGCCCATCTGCTGAATATTGATCAAAACCTAGCTCATACCGTAGCAAAAGGCTTAGGTATTATGCAATTACCTACCCCAGCTCCTGCTGCTAAACCCACCCTACAAAATTTACCAATTTCGGATAAATTAAGTATTTTAAAAAATACCCCTAATAGTTTCGCTGGTCGGACAGTAGGTATTTTATTATCAGATGGTGCTAATGCCAGTCTTTATAATAAGCTAGTTAAAGAAATAGAGGCTGAGGGCGCATTATCTTTTGTTATCGCGCCTCACATTTCGGGCGCAACCTTAAGTGATAATAGTAAAGTTAAAGTGAATGAAAAAATTGGTGGCGGTCCTTCTTTCTTATATGATGCTGTCGTCCTTTTAATTGCCGAGCCAGCCACAACGGAGTTCCTGAAGTTACCTAAAGTACAAGAATTTATCAATGATGCTTATCTTCATTATAAATTTATAGGTTATGAGCAACACTTACAACCTCTATTAACTCAAATAGGCTCTATCACCCATTTAGATGATGGCTTTATTAAATTAATAGATGAAAGCACCATACCGCAATTTCTTAAAACTTGTCGAAAGCTAAGATATTGGGCACGTACTATTTAATGTGAGTTCGACATGAAAGAGACAAAGGCTCTTTCATGTCGCTAAACGAACGTTATCCCGTAAAATGCAAAGCAGTTATACGGGATATTAAATATAAATAATTAATCCTCCTACTGAATCTAATCTATATATAGATTAGATTCAGTCAACTTTATTTACATTTAGGATATTTTATTATCAGCCTACTTCTAGACTATACTAATTAAGAAATGCCTTTCAATGTATTTAGATATAAGGCCGATGTTCTAGAACATTGCCTACTGAATTTTAGCCAATTTAGTATAAAACTTAGTGGGGCATTAGATTAACTCATAAATAATATTCAATTGATAAATACTTTTAAAAGGAATTAATTATGAAAGCACTGTGTTGGCATGGAAAGCACGATGTAAGGGTTGATTCTGTTGATGATCCTAGAATACTTCATGATCGAGACGCTATTGTTCGAATTACAGCAAGCGCAATCTGTGGATCTGATTTACATCTTTACAATGGGATTGTTCCGACTATGGAGTCAGGTGACATCTTAGGTCATGAATTTATGGGAGAAGTTGTTGAAGTCGGACGCGGTAATACTAAGTTAAAGGTTGGTGACCGTGTTGTTGTGCCTTTTACAATTTCCTGTGGTGAATGCTTTTTTTGTAAAAAAAGTTTATTTTCCTTATGCGAAAATTCAAATCCTAATGCTGAAATTGCTAAAGAGAGAATGGGACATTCACCTGCAGGGATATATGGTTATTCACATATGTTAGGTGGATTTTCTGGCGGGCAAGCTGAGTTTGCACGCGTACCTTATGCAGATGTGGGTCCAATTGTTATTCCAGATGGCTATAGTGATGAACAGGTTTTATTTTTATCAGATATTTTCCCTACTGGGTATATGGCTGCTGAAAATTGTAATATTCAACCGGGAGATACCATTGCTATATGGGGTTGTGGACCTGTAGGGCAATTTGCAATTCAGAGTGCTTGGATGCTAGGAGCCGGCCGTGTTATTGCTATTGACTGTGTTCCTGAACGCTTAAGATTAGCCGAAACGTGGGGGAAAGCAGAAACCATTAATTTTGAAGAAAAAGATGTTTATGAGGAATTAATGTCTATGACCAAAGGCTTAGGACCGGATGCATGTATTGATGCAGTTGGTACAGAAGCCCATGCAGGACCTAAGTTCGATGCTATGATTGATAAAGCAAAACAGGTTTTACATTTAACCTCAGATAGGCCACGCTGTCTTCGAGAGACCATTATGTGTTGTCGAAAAGGTGGTACTATTTCTATTCCAGGCGTTTATGTTGGCTTTGCCGATAATATTCCCTTTGGGGCGGCTATGAATAAAGGCTTAACCTTTAAGATGGGGCAAACGCACGTACAACGTTACTTACCTTTACTGTTATCAAAAATTATGGATGGTAAAATTGATACAACGAAAGTTATTTCCCATCGTATAACGCTTGACGAAGCACCAACTGCTTATGAAAAATTTTGTGAAAAAGAAGACAATTGTATCAAAGTTGTCATGACACCTAATTATCATTAATATAAATAATCTGCCCTTTATTTATAGATAAAGGGTAGATTTAAATGCAGCTCTTTAATCCCCCATGAGGCCAGGTTATACTTTCATAATTAAATTATAAGTTAATTAGCTTAATGATTAAATTTTCCACAGGGATGAGCTACCTTTTACTAGGCATGGTAAATTTACCGACAAAAGGACTTAAACGCTTTGTCATTTTACCTATTTTTTTTAATCTTCTTGTTTTTATCGGCCTTTTTTATCTTTTTTATCATTATCTATTTCCTCTCTCTAATTATTATATTAATCAGCTACCTTCTTGGCTGAGCTTCTTAAGTACTATTTTCATGATTTTTTTTATTTTAAGTTGCTTTCTCTTTTTCTTAACAACATTCACTATTGTATTTAACCTGATTGCTGCGCCTTTTAATGGCATTTTAGCTGAGCGTGCTCAATATCTATTACGTAATCAAATGATTCCTGAATTAACTTATTCAGAAATTACAGTGCGGACTATTAAGCGTCAAATACAATTTATTGGTTATTTTTTGCCGCGCTTTATTGGTATGTGTTTTCTTTTTTTTATCCCTTTTATCCATCCTTTTTTTCCTTTCATTTGGTTTGCATTCAATTCCTGGATTTTAAGTATGCAATATCAAGATTATGCCATGGATAATAATTTAGTTGATTTCAAAACTATGCGGCAATTAATGAGGCAAAACAAAGAAGAATCTTTTGGTTTTGGTTTTCTAATTAATGGTATTAGCTTCATACCTATTTTAAATATAGTTAGTATGCCCGCTGGTGTCATAGGTGGTGTCTTAATGTTTTGTGATAGGCACAGCCAGAAACTACCGCCTATACTGATTAAAAAACAATAGACTTTTATTTAAATTAGATAGGTTAATTTAAGATAACTTAAAAAATTAAATACTTATTTTAGTGAAGAAAATTATGGAATATAAAGACTATTATAAAATAATGGGACTTGATAGAAATGTAAGCCAAGAAGAAATAAAACGGGCCTATCGAAAACTCGCGCGTAAATATCACCCTGATGTAAGTAAAGAGCCTAATGCTGAGAGTAAATTTAAAGAACTTGGTGAAGCTTATGAAGTATTAAAAGATCCAGAAAAACGAGCCAAGTATGATCAATTTGGGCAATATTGGCAAAATCCTAATGCTGGAGCCTCTGGTAGACAGGGTGAGCAATCTAATTATCAATACTCACACTCTTTTGATCAAGGTAGCGCTGCCGATTTTGAAGAATTTCTTAATAGTATTTTTAAACAGCGTCAACAGCAAGAATATGATTATTTTGAGGAGTCTTTAGATATTCACGCTAAAATAACAATTAGCCTTGAAGATAGCTTTCATGGTACTGAAAAAATGTTACAGTTACAAAAACCTGTTATGGCTCAACCAGGTTGGCCAGAGTATGAGACACGAGCTATCAAAGTAAAGATTCCTAAAGGGGTCACAGACAAACAGCAAATTCGCTTAAAAGGTCAAGGGAATGAAGGTAGAAAACATCACAAGGGCGATTTATATATCGAAATTAATATTGCTCCTCATCCTTGGTTTAAATTAGAAAAAAAAGATATTCACTTAGAATTACCTATAACACCTTGGGAAGCAACCCTAGGCGCTTCAGTTCAAGTACCAACTCTAGGCGGACCGGTGCGGCTTAAATTACCTAAATTGTCACAAACTGGTAAGCAAATGCGCCTTAAAGCTAGAGGTTTACCAGGAAATCCAGCAGGGGATCAGTTAATTACTTTAAAAATTGTTATTCCAACCACTGAAAATAATGAAGTTAATAAATTATATGAGCAAATTGCTGCCTTAACAAAATTTAATCCCCGTCAAAGTTTAGGAGTAAGTGATGACTAGAAATCAGAATAAAACTCAATTCCCTGAATGTGAGGAACACTTTTATTTATCTTTGCAAGAGATCACCTATTCTTTCGGGGTTTCACAAGCAACTATTTTAGAAATCATAGATGAAGGCATTATTTCTGCCACAAAAGATGAGCAAGACGAATTACAATTTGATCACGAAGCTTTTCGGCGTATTCGTACTGTTTTAAAATTAAACAGAGACTTAGGCGTTAATCTAGCCGGCGCTGGCTTAGCCTTAGAGTTATTAACTGAAATTGAGCGTCTAAGACATTTGCTTGAAAGAAAATAATATGAAGTTATGATTTCCAGTTGTTACTGACCGTTAGTTTCTTGCTGTAGTTATTCTCTCGAGGGTAGGCTTGAAAACAAAACATATTAAGGATTTAAAAGAAGGAATAAGTGCATGAAAAAAATATCCATTTTAATAAGTCTACTTTTTATAAACTTAAGTTACGCTGATGAACCAAATGATCAATCACTTAAGGAATATTGTGAGCAATCAAGCGGTCAAGTTGAACGTATGCCGGCTCAATTTAGTACTAAAACTGGTTTAGTAGAAGGCTTTAGTAAAGATTTCTGTACGTTCAAAATCGATGGTGGTTTTATTGCTGTAGGGTTAGGAACCTTTGCATCAACATCGCCTAATATCGCGGCAACCTTTATTAAACAATTACCGCCTATCTCTCATGACTCTCCTTTATTTAAAGGCAAATACGAAAATCCATCTCTTAATTTTTGTAAAAATATAGGGGGAGCCAGTATTGCATTTCTTGCTAATGGCGGTTTTAGTAATGCATTAGGACAGACAGATATGTGTGTTTTCGGCGATGGCTCAATGGTGAGTGGTTGGTCGCTAATTTATATTGCTAACGGCAGGAAAGGCTACCATCTAGTAAGGGATAAGATAAAAGCTGAACCTTTAGCTATCAAAATGCCAAGCTAGGATTACGGTCTAAAACTAAAATTTGGTAAAAGATTAAGCTTAAGTTTAGGTTGCAAGAAAATAAGAGCAAGAAACCCAATATAGTTATCTATGTGCACATCCCCATCTACCTGGGGACAGGCTTCGCAGCATTATTTTCTTGCAAGACGTACGACTGCCTCGTGACAAAGTTAATCACTTATGATTATCTTTCATCACACACCGTGTAGTATCCATGTCGGTATGGATTACTACGCGCTCTAAATATGTAATCGCGGCAAGATTGACCACGCTCATCACGATAGCGCTTATCTAGACGAAAAGCAAAATCATTAAAATTCATATCCTGTTGCCATTCTCGTTCTTGACGAGCCCGGTCTTGAGCATCCATTTTGTTTAAATACTTACTAAGCTTACTAGCATAACCAATAGAAACAAAAAGAGTTGTTAGAAAAGCCATAAGAAAAATAAATTTTTTAGCCATAATACTCTTAATTAAAACAACAGAGACAATATTAAAACATAAAAATAAAATTTAAACAAATTGTTCCTACCCATGCCTACTTAGTGCGGCTTGTCGGCAGGAGCCAGGAAAGGGTTAAATCATAGGTTCCGCAAACAAGTCGCAGAACGCAAAGGAAGGTGAAAACAAGCGTAGGTTGAGCTAAACGAAGCAAGCGTAGGGTAGTAGCCTGGGTGAAACAACGTGAAACCCGAGTTTCGTCCTATAGGCCTGCACCCAGGCTACTTAGTCTTTTATAAATTTAATCCCTATACTGCAATAGGCGCTTTTATAGTAGGATGCGATTGATAATTTTTAAAACTAAAATCTTCAAATTTATAATCGAATAAAGATGAAGGATGGCGATGAATAACTAGCTCAGGTAAAGGAAATGGCTCTCTTCCTAACTGAATTTGCGCTTGCTCTAGATGGTTTGTATATAAATGGCAATCGCCGCCTGTCCAAACAAAATCCCCTACATCAAGATTACATTGCTGAGCAATCATATAAGTCAATAATGAATAAGAGGCAATATTAAAAGGGACCCCTAAAAAGACATCAGCTGAGCGTTGATATAGCTGACAAGACAGTTTCCCTTGTGCAACATAAAATTGAAATAAAGCGTGACAAGGCATTAAAGCCATTTTATCTAACTCACCCACGTTCCAAGCACTTACAATCAGACGTCTTGAATCAGGATTTGTTTTAATCTGCTCTAAGAGCTCAGCTAATTGATCAATACTACGGCCATCAGAAGTTGGCCAACTACGCCATTGTCGTCCATAAACGGGGCCTAAATTACCTTGATCATCGGCCCATTCATCCCAGATGGTAACACCATTGTCATTTAAATAAGCGGTATTTGTATCACCACGCAAAAACCACAGCAATTCATGAATAATACTGCGCACATGTAATTTTTTGGTAGTTACTAAAGGAAACCCAGCCGCTAAATTAAAACGCATCTGGTAGCCAAAAACAGATAATGTACCAGTCCCTGTCCGATCTGATTTCTCAGTACCATGTTGTAAAATATGTTTTAATAACGCTAAATATGTTTGCATCGTCTATTCCACCATAACCAAAATCCTGCAGCAAGCATAGGAATGGATAATAACTGTCCCATGGTTAACCAATTAAACGCAATAAACCCGACTTGAGCATCCGGTTCTCGGAAAAACTCAATAATTAAGCGACTGCAAGCATACCCAATTAAAAAAATAGCAGATACGCAGCCTTGAGGCCTCGGTTTTGCAGCATA
Organism: Legionella busanensis; assembly: GCF_900461525.1. Classification (NCBI taxonomy): domain Bacteria; kingdom Pseudomonadati; phylum Pseudomonadota; class Gammaproteobacteria; order Legionellales; family Legionellaceae; genus Legionella; species Legionella busanensis. The sequence goes on from NZ_UGOD01000001.1 coordinate 3,372,016, forward strand.
CCACCAAACTAAAATAAATAGTCCAATTCCTTCTAGCCCAAATTCATAAAGTTGAGAAGGGTGACGAGGTAAGCCATCTGAATGTGGAAAAATCATAGCCCAAGGTACGTCAGTTACCCGTCCCCATAACTCACCATTAATAAAATTTCCTAATCGGCCAGCAGCAAGTCCTAAAGGTACCAAAGGTGCTACAAAATCACCAATTTCTAAAAATGACTTCTTTATTTTACGTGAATACAAAGTTAGAGCTACAACAACGCCTAACAATCCACCATGAAATGCCATCCCACCTTCCCATAATTTAAAAAATATAAGGGGATTACTAATGAATTGGTGGGTATTATAAAATAGCATGTATCCTAATCTACCGCCTAAAATAACCCCTAGAGCAGCATAAAAAATTAGATCGCTGATTTGCTCACTTGTCCAATTTAAGTGATAACGTTTAGCACGCCAATGAGCTAAACCCCAGGCCGCTGTAATGCCAAATAAATACATTAAGCCATACCAATGTACTTTTAACGGTCCAATAGAAAATGCAACTGGATCAATAGCAGGATAAGTGAGCATATTCTTACCTCAAGTTATGTGCAGGATTTTGCTAAATTGCTGGAAAAAATAATTAATTCTTTAAAGTATCTAAGGTTAAATACTTACATATTAAAAATTAAACAACACTAATATTATTAATTATGACGCAATAAAACTACAATGCTAACTGGATACTTGTTATAAGTAAAATTACTATAAAAACATATTCTAAATGTTTTTGAGAAAGAAGATAAGTCAGTTTCGCTCCCCAGAAAGCACTAAAGATACTAGGCAAAGCAACACATAATACTGCTGGCCAATAAACATAGCCCGTACTATAAGCGGGAAGTGCTGCTTCAGAAAAGCCAATTACTATAAACATAATAGTACCAACAATAGCGGCAGTCATAATACATAAAGCGGCTATAGGCGTGATTTTTTTTATATTTAAGCCACAGTAAGACAGATAGGGAATAATAAGCACGCCACCGCCAATACCTAATAAACCAGAAATTAGCCCAATAAAAAAACTAATTAAAATATTTAAGGCAGTAGGTGGATAATGTGGTGTAGGTTGACTGAGTTTAAAGTTAAATATTCTCTCTATAGCAATCAGTAAAAGAAAAAAAGCCAATATTCTTTCTAACCAAATAACCGGTAAATAATTAGATAATAAAACGCCAACAAAGGCACCCATAAAAATACCTGGGGCTAGCTTAAGAAAAGCCGACCATAAAATGGTACCTTGTCGATAATGCGCCCGTACCGTTGCTTGGGAAATGAATAGAATAATTGCAAGAGAGGTGCCTGTGGCTAAATGAATAGCTAAGTCTGCGGGCATTTTGCCTATGTATTGAAAAATAAAGAGTAAAGCAGGCACAATAATAATTCCGCCGCCAATACCTATCATACCTGACATTAAACCGGCGACAATGCCAGTAAAACTATAAAGAGCACCCGTTAGAAAGGTAATTAACATCATTATATTCTGCCAGCTCTAATTAAGCCGCCTAGACCTTCATCTTCTAACGCTTTTTGTAAATAAAGTCTTATTTCAACAGCATGCTCTAATTCTAATACATCAGCCAGCACTTTTCGTGCTTTAGCTAGAGAAATATTACGCACTACCCATTTTATTCGCGGTAGACTTGTTGAATTCATACTTAATGTATCAAAGCCCATAGCGATTAGTAGAACTACCGCCAAGGGATCGCTAGCCATTTCGCCACAAATACTTACTTCAATACCTGCGGCATGGCCGCCTTCTACTATTTTTATGAGAGACCGTAGCATTGCAGGATGAAATGAATCATATATATTCGCTACACGAGAATTATTCCTATCTACAGCCAGTAAATACTGCGTTAAATCATTGCTTCCTACCGAAATAAAATCAACACGCTTGGCTAAATCTTTTGCTAAATAAACAGCCGCCGGCACTTCAATCATCACACCTAATTTAGGTTTTTCAATAACACAGCCTTCTTCTAGTAATTCTTGAAATGCTTGTTCAATCAATAATGCTGCTTCTTCCACTTCACTCAAACTGGTTATCATAGGCAGCATAATACGCAAATTATTTAAATCGACACTCGCTCGCATCATGGCGCGGACTTGAATCAGAAAAACGTCAGGATGATCAAGAGTCACTCTTATACCACGCCAACCTAAATAAGGATTATCTTCCTTTACTGGAAAATAAGGTAAAATTTTATCACCGCCAATATCTAAAGTACGCATGGTTACCAATCTAGGTGCAAAGGCTTTTAATATTTGACGATAGATAATATGCTGTTCATCTTCAGAAGGAAAACGATCGCGACTCATAAAAGGAACTTCAGAACGATAAAGGCCTACTCCTTCTGCCCCAACACTCATAGATAATCCAGCATCCATTGCCAACCCTGTATTAACTTGTAGTGAAATTTTAAAATTATCAAGTGTTTCTGCTGGTTTATCTCGTAAGCTTTCTAAGCTTTGATTTAACTCTAACTCTTCACGAGCTAGTTTTTTAAATTCCGCAAGTAAAACACGTGAGGGGGAGACATAAATATGGCCTAAAAAGCCATCAACAATAACAGCTCGATTAGATAGTGTTTCTAATTTAAGACCTCGTACACCCATAATGGTAGGAACACCTAGAGCGCGAGCTAAAATGGCAACGTGTGAATTATTCGATCCTTTAGCTGAAACAATTCCCACTAATTGCCCTTCTGGCACTTCAGCTAATACAGACGCTGTAATTTCTTCACCAACTAAAATTGTGCGTCTAGGATAGGTAATTTCTATTCGCTGTGAGAGTTGTAATTCAGCAAGCACGCGTCGTCCTAAATCTCTAAAGTCACTTGCTCGCTCTTGCAAGTACTCATCTTCCATACTTTCAAATTGCTGCACATGTTTACGTATAACAACAGATAAAGCAGCTTGAGCGCTTAGCTTTTCAGCTTGAATAACAGAGATCACTTCCGCACCTAAACTGTCTTTATCTAAGATGCGAATATAAACATCAAATAAGGCTTGCTCGTCTTCTGCAACAGTTGCTTTCATACGCCTACTTAATCGTTGCATATCTTCACGAGCTGATTGAAGTGCTTTTAAGAAAATATCTATTTCAGCTTCAATATCCTCAACCATATGACGTGGTACAGAATCAATATCTGCAGGCGCATAAATAACGACAGCGCGCCCAATACCTACGCCAGGTACACAACCAATTCCAGATAAAGCTATATGCGCAGGTAGTTCAGCTTTTTTGGCACCTAAAGGCTTAGGTTGAGTTAATTGAGCTAGTTCCCCTGTTGCCTCAGCATGCGCAATAATACCACCTAATTGTGCTGCTAAAGTAATTAAAAACGCTTCCTCTGCGTCATCAAAATAGCGTTGTTCTGTTTGTTGTACAGTGATAACACCATAGAGCTTACGATGCTGGATAATGGGAACGCCTAAAAAAGCGTTTAGATGTTCCTCACCTAAAAGAGGATTTTTATGAAATTCAGAATGCAAATGTGCATCAATAATATTAATAGGTTCTTCACGCCTACCGACTAGCCCAATAATACCACTATCTAAACCTACTCTAACTTTAGATTCAGCATATTTATTCAAGCCTTCAGTTGCGATTAAAACATATTCAGCATGTTTATTGTCTATTAAATAAACAGACACAGCATCTGCGGCTAAAGCTTTATGCAAACGCTGCACGAGAATAGCTAAAGCCTCAGATAAGTGATTAGCAGTTGTAACATCCTGTACAATTCGTTTTAAAATTTTTAACATTTATGAACTATGATTACCTCGCTTGCGACGCATACCAAAAGGTGTACGACGTTTTTTTAACAGGTGCTCTAACTCCTTCATGGCTTGAGCATAGACTTGTCTTTTAAAAAAAATCACCTGTTCCTGAGGTTCGTGATAATCAATCCAACGCCAGCTGTCAAATTCTGGCGAATCACTTAGATCAAGACGTACCTTCTGTTCACAAGCAATTAACCTAAGTAAATACCATTTCTGTTTCTGGCCAATTACTAATGGCTCACTTCCATGTCGTAAGTATTGTTTAGGCAAGCGATATTTTAACCATCGCTTTGTTACCCCTATAATTTCTATATCTTCTTTATCTAAGCCTATTTCCTCGCGTAGTTCACGATACATTGCTTCAAGCGCCGTTTCACCTGCAATTAAACCGCCTTGCGGAAATTGCCAAGCATCATGGCCGTTACGCCGCCCCCAAAAAACTCTACCGGAATCATTAACTAAAATAATTCCTACATTAAGCCTATAACCGGCTCGATCAATCACCATTTGATTACTATTTACATATAAGTCATTAATTCGTGATTTTTCCATAAAGTGCAAGACTTTGGCAATTACTCTCTATGTTAATTTAAGCACAAGGAAAAATATTATACGGTGTAAGAAAAAAATTCGTATTTCTTTAAGCGTTTTTTTGATAATTTTGGTGTTTACAATTCTGTAAAAAAATTTTGAATAATTTGAGGGCAATTAAAATATAAATAAATCAATTTGGATTTAAAAAATTCCAAATATAAATAAAATTAACAACTTACAAAAAAAATAAACTTTATTTAAAATTAGGCGCCAAAAAACAGTAAATTTACAGTTTTGTAACAAGTTATTGAACATATTTGTTTCACATCACATAAATATTTGCTATGATGCCAGCGATTTTTTCAAACATATGGAGAAAAATTATGGCATTATTTAAATTTAAAACACCAGAAATCAATTTTAGAAATTTTTTAAAAAATAATTGGAAAAGTGCTGCTGCAATCGGTCTAACTGTTGCAGGCGCAGTAGGTGTTGGCTTACTATGTGCATTCTTCCCACCAGCAATTCCTTTTATCGCTGGTATTACTGTTTTCGGTGTGGCTCCTTTCGCAGGCTTAGCTTCAATGTCTGTCGTTGCAGCTTCTTTCGCAGCTGCTGGTATTGCTGCTGCTGCAGTGGTTGGTTTTTCAGCTATCGTTAATGCAGTGACTAAAATTTCTAACTTATTGGATAACTTATTCCGTAGTAAGAAAACTCACGTTACAGACTTCAAACATGAAGAAATTGTAACGACTGCTAGTCCTTTTAACAACCCTGCATTAAAACGCAATAGTCATGGTCATGATTCTAACGCAGCAAATAATTCTACTTTAGGTGAGGAAGAGCCATTGATTCGTAAAGGTGGCCGTCCTGTAGAGATCACTCCTCCTACGACTGCTCCTATTACTAAAGTTGAAGACTTAGGAACAACTAATAAGCGTTATGGTTTCCTTCAAGAAACTCCTGTTGACGCTAAAGTCTTAACAGATACAAATGTTGAAGTAACTTCACACGAATCACTTGTTGTCAATGGTCCTAAGTAATTTAATTTACTTCAGTATATGTTGAGCTTGTGCTCAACATATACTTTTTTACCAAGCCTTAATTTCTCTTCATCTCTTCAATCAGTAAACCAATTTGTTCTATAAAAAAAGTCAAGAGTAAGCAGTATTTCGCTAACAAATGAATTATAATCTGTCATTTTCTTGATAGGACAGGGTTAAGTATGACTCGCAAATTAGTAGTAACCAGTGCGTTGCCTTATGCTAACGGCCCACTTCACTTAGGACATTTAGTTGAGCATATTCAAACAGATGTCTGGGTACGCACACACAAGATGTTAGGTAATACTTGTATCAGTGTTTGTGGGGACGATGCGCATGGCACGCCTATTATGCTAAAAGCAGAACAGCTTGGCATTAGCCCAGAAGAATTAACTACCCAAATGAAGCAAAGCCATGAACAAGACTTTCAAGATTTTGCTATTCACTATGATTACTATCATACAACCCATTCCAGTGAAAATCAGGCTTTGGCCAGTAAAATTTATCAGCAACTAGAAGCCAATGGTGACATTGTTAAAAAAACAATACGCCAAGCCTATGATCCCGTGAAAGAAATGTTTTTGCCTGATCGCTATGTAAAAGGTACCTGCCCAAAATGCAAAACTCCTGATCAATATGGCGATAATTGTGAGGCTTGCGGTGCAACGTATTCAACAACTGATTTAATCGATGCAGTTTCAGCTATATCCGGTGCTAAGCCTATCGAAAAAGAATCAGAACACTATTTTTTTGATTTACCACGCTATGAACAATTACTAAAAGAATGGACTCGCCAAGGCCACTTACAACTAGAGGTAAGTAATAAGCTAGATGAATGGTTTGCAGCTGGCTTAAAACAGTGGGATATTTCGCGCGATGCGCCTTATTTTGGTTTTCCTATTCCCGGAACTGTGAATAAATTTTTCTATGTCTGGCTAGATGCACCTATTGGTTATATGGCAAGTTTTCAAAAATATTGTGAGATAAATGGATTAAATTTTGATGACTACTGGAGTAAAAACTCTAGCGCCGAACTTTACCACTTTGTTGGTAAAGATATTGTTTATTTTCATGCTTTATTTTGGCCTGCTATACTTGCTGGCAGTAATCATCGTCTTCCTACCGCTATTTTTACTCATGGTTTTTTAACGGTTAATGGCCAAAAAATGTCTAAATCACGTGGCACTTTTATTGAAGCCAGGACATATCTTAACCATTTACATCCTGAGTATTTGCGTTACTACTTTGCTGCTAAATTAAATGGCCGAGTTGATGATCTTGATTTAAATTTTGATGATTTTATTAATCGCGTTAATGCTGATTTAGTTGGTAAGGTTATCAATATTGCTAGCCGCTGTGCAGGCTTTATTAATAAACGCTTTGATAATCAGTTAGCAGAAAAGTTAAGTGAGCCAGCACTCTACCAAGATCTTTTAAATCTGCGTGAAACAATTATCGATGCTTACCTACAACGAGATTATGCAAAAGCAATTCGGCAAATTATGGATTGTGCTGATCGCGTTAATCAATATATAGATACGAATAAACCTTGGGTATTAGCCAAAAACCCAGAGCAACTACCTGATGTACAAACCATCTGTACAATGGGATTAAATTTATTCCGCATTTTAATAACCTATCTTAAACCTGTGCTTCCTTTAATGGCAACACAAGCTGAATCCTTTTTAAATTGTGACTCACTTACTTGGAATAGTTTAGATAAACCCCTACTTAATCATGCTATTAAGTCATTTACACCTCTAATGATTCGTGTGGAGCGTGATAAGATAGATGCCCTACTTACAGAAACAAAAGAAAATTTAATTAACAATAAGCAATCAAAACCTATGAAACCAACGCAGACAGACTCCATTAGCATCGATGATTTTAGTAAAGTTGATTTACGCGTTGCCAAAATTATCGCAGCTGAACCCGTTGAAGGTGCGGATAAATTGTTGCGTCTTAAACTAGATTTAGGCGATAGTCAAAAACAAGTCTTTGCCGGTATAAAAACAGCTTATGCTCCTGCTGATCTTGTTGGCCGTTTAACAATTGTTGTTGCTAATTTAGCACCACGTACCATGCGTTTTGGCGTATCTGAGGGAATGGTTTTAGCCGCTGGTGATGGTAAACAGATTTTTTTATTACAACCTGATACGGGCGCGTTACCCGGTATGAAAGTAAAATGAACATTACAGTAAAAGATATCGACGCCGTACTACCCCAAACTCAATGCGGCGAATGTGGCTTTTCTGGCTGCATGCCCTATGCAGAAGCTTTGCTGCAAGGCAATACACCTATTGATCGCTGCCCACCAGGTGGGATTGAGACCGTGCAAGCGCTTGCGAAGTTATTAAAAGTAGAGGCTGCTCCGTATCTTTTAACTGCCCAAGAGAATAAACGCAAACCCAGTGTTGCGAAAATAAATGAACAAGATTGTATAGGCTGTACAAAGTGCATTCAGGCATGTCCTGTTGATGCCATTGTTGGTAGTAGTAAATTAATGCATGTTATTATAAAAACAGAGTGCACAGGTTGCGGGCTTTGCGTGGATCCTTGCCCAGTCGATTGTATTGAAATGCAATCACTAGATGAGCCTACCTATGATCATGATATTGCTCGGCAACGCTTCCAAGCTAAACAAATAAGAAAATTACGTGAACAACATGAGCAACAGCAATTATATCGCTCTAAAAAACAACTAGCACAGCGTACCCACCTAATGCAAGAGATTGAAGCAAAACAAAACTACATTTTACAAGCCCTTAATCGTGTTAACAGTAAAAAAAATCATGGATAATTTAACTCGCCAGGAAATTTTTAAACGCTTGCAAGCAGCCAATCCTAATCCAACAACTGAATTAAAATTTAATTCTGCTTTTGAATTGCTAATTGCAGTTATTTTATCTGCTCAGGCAACTGATGTCAGTGTTAATAAAGCGACTGATAAATTATTTGCTGTTGCTAATACGCCGCAAGCATTTCTTAAGTTAGGGGAAGAAAACTTAAAAGAATATATAAACAAAATTAATTTATATCGAGGAAAAGCTAGAAACATAATCAAAACGTGTCAAATGCTGCTCGAAAAGCATCACGGCAATGTTCCAATAACGCGCCCTGAGTTAGAGGCACTGGCAGGCGTTGGCCGTAAAACAGCTAATGTTGTTTTAAACACCGCTTTTAAACAACCCATGGTAGCGGTTGATACTCATATCTTTCGGGTAGCTAATCGTACAGGTATTGCGCCGGGTAAAAATCCATTAGAGGTTGAACTCAATTTACTTAATGTTGTTGATGAAGAATTTATTCTTAATGCTCATCATTGGTTACTTTTACACGGTCGTTATGTTTGCGTTGCCCGTAAACCTCACTGCAGCGTCTGTTCTATTCGTGACTTATGCGAATATCAAGAAAAAACCTTATAAATTATCTTAATTTTAAGCTCAATAAATTAAACAATAAAATGTCTAGTAAATAATTTACTTTAGCCATAGAATAAAATTTCCGACTTCAGCAAGGAGCATTTATGGGGTGGTGGGATAAAAGCAATGAGCCAGATAACGCTGTAGGGAATAATAGTATAGTTTCTCAAACAACTAGCACAGGTTGGTGGGATAAGATAAAAGGATGGGGCAGCGCTTTATGGAATAGTAACTTGACTGCTCAAGTGACAAACAATGTCAGTAGTTTTACATATAACACCATTCTAAAATCTGTCGAACTTGCACCTGCAACTGTTAAAACAGCTGCCTCAGTACTTACACATGCACCAACTAGAAGAATTGCTTATAATGTCGCACGTATTTTAGTTGAAGATATCGCACCTTATGTTGCAATTAATTATGTCTTTGATTCGCTAAAAAAATACACGCAAGATGAATTAATAGAAAAAGATGCACCTTGGGTAAGTACTAGTACTTTCTTACAAACTTCATTAGCTTTATTACAAGTCGCTTTGTGGGCTTATAATACCCGCAGAAAAACGCAGGCAACAGTACGTATGACTGTTGTAGCCATTGAAGCGGCTAAATCATTAAGTACAGTTAATAATGACTTACCAAAACAAGTCTGCATTGACGAAAACTGTGATCTATTTCGCTACGTACGTGGTAATTTTCGTGATCTTACAACTTTTTGGGCTACGGAAGTAGCTTTATCCTTAGTTGGGTATTTGCCACTAGGTGATAAAATTGTGCCAGTTCTATCTGTTTTTCACCGCGGACGTTATGCTTTAACTATGGTATTACCCGATTTATGCCAACGTCATCAAGTAGAATATTTAAAAGAGTATGCTGAGCTACCAATAACATTAGGTATCCATGAATTCATTTCAACAACCTTACTAAGCTGGGGTATTGAATCATTAACAGGCATACCCAGACATTACTATAAACCTTTCGTAGCTCAAGCCATGCTTTTAACCCAAATCAGTGTTGTAGCACACTCACGCTTGCCACCACCCGTTATTCAATCGCAACGAAAAATTATTGACCCTGTTGGCGCTTACCAGAGCTTTATCGGATTTATTTTTGACATTGTATCCTCTGGCCTTAAGAAACAACTTCCTCTTTTATTGCAAGGGCCACCAACTAATATCCCTTGGCAAACAATTTACAATTTAGCAAAAGAAGTACAAAAAAATCCTTATACCCAAAAAATTGAAACAATTATTCTACCCCGCATGCTACATAGCTCAGAAGCCTTTATTTCTGACCCCGTTATTCAACCTTATTGGCTGTATTTACGTGAACGCTCTATTTTAGCTTTAAAAGCAATAGAAAATTCAAAAGAATCATTTTTAAAAATTTCCAAAGTAGCAACGGTTGATCCTGGAAAAGCAGCTAAATTAATGTTAATTAAAGTTGCGGTTTATGATCCCCAAAAAGCGGCGAAGTTATTATGGTTAATTTTTGGAATACCTAAATCTATTGGCCGTGAAGTATTAACATTATTAGGTAAGAAAGAATTTATGCTTGATCTTGGCTCTATCCGCAGAAAATTAGAGTCTTTAGAAGTTAAGAAGTCACTCAAAGAAGTTGATTTAAGTCCGTTAGCAATTCAACTAAGGCAAGCAGATTCTACAAAAGCATTAATGCCACCACCACCTCCAGCAAGTGAAGATAAGGAAGAAGGTAAAAAAGTAGATGCTAAAGCGATAATTAATCCGAGAAAGAATACAGGCACTAATCCAGCAAAAAATATTATTATTACTTCAAATCGACCAGCACTACATAAACAGCCTACTAATTTAATTCAGACTAAATTTACTCCCCCTATTGTCTCTAAACTATCAACGAATAACCTTCGTATGTTTAATTCGAGTGAATCTGATCAACAAGATAAATCTGAACTCGATTCTATTGATGGCATGAGCTTATTCTTATAGATATTTATTTTGTCTATTAAATGTCGCAGGCTTACTGCGGCATTTAGAATAATCTACTGCAGTAATGGTTAGCACCTATGAATTTTATTTTAGTAATGCATAAATTTTAATTTAATTCTCATTAGCTACAATTTTAATAAAGAGATTTAGCTAGATTTGCCAAATAAATAATGATAGTGTTATATTACCGGGCAGCCAATCTAAATTAGATACTTTACCTGCTATAGATTTTATAATGCCCTACTTGACCGGCATGAGGTATAAGTCAATCTATTGAACCAAAATAAAGAAAAGTTACGCTAGTTTTTGTCCAAATCTTTACTGTAAATAATGAGAGAGTTAACTCAGTAGTTACAGAAAAAACTAGTTAATTACTCAAGGATTTATGCGCTGTAGTTTTAGTAAATGGTTTTAATATGAATTTAATTGCTACACCATTTTACGATCGTAGGTTCATGTCTCTTACATTGGCAATAGTAATTTGTTTAATTCTTCTAATTAATGTTTCATTTAAAATCATCGTAATTCATGGTTTATTTTTTACAGCTAATAGTGTCCTATGCTCTTTAATTGCTGGTCTATATCTTTTAGTATTAAAAAATTGTAATTTAATGCAACAACGGCAAGTTTTAAATCAATCTTTACTAGCTTTATATCTCTTTTCTATCGGTGTTTACCTTTTATTAAATTTACCTTCGATAGGAAATATACGTAATACACTTGCTTATCAAATTGTCTTTGAAGAGATACCTCGAAAATTTTTCTCTTCAACGATTGCTTTTGGTATTAGCTTTTACCTGCCGCATCTCCTAGTTTCATCACGATACCCTCAGGTCTTTAATTCACCACATAAATGTATGTTGTTGTCTTTGTTAGGTGGTTATACTTTTTTTTCGATTGATTTTTTATTACTTTTCTCTGAGCCTTATACTAAGAATTTTGGCTTAATTTATATGGATTCTTTGCTAATCACCGCAAGTATTTTATTACTTATAGGTATTAGTTTTTTAACTTATATACTTACGCTACATAATAGTAAAACGTTTACTAAACCCGATTACTTTTTTAATCCTTATTATCATTATTTAACTGGCTTAGCGGTTATTGTTTTATTAATTTGTTTTGCTTGTGAATACCGTCTAATCTCTTTGGGCGATCATCGGATTATAGCAGCTAATGGTATTTTATTTCCTTTTACTATGCTGATTAGTAGTTTAGTAGGCGAATTATTTGGTTATAGGGCTAATTTATATTTAATATTTATTATGATCTCAGCGGAATTAGTTTTTGATCTGCTGTTTTTATCCACTATCTTATTACCATCTCCTGATTTTTTTAATTTAAATCCTTATTATTCTTTCATAATGCCTAAACGAATTCCCATGATGACATTAGCAATATTAATTGCCTTTAGTAGTAATGCATTTTTACTTGAAAAATTTAATAAAAATAATTATGTCACTTCTCGTTTTATACGTATTTTGACTGCTAGTATGCTTGCCAATACCTTACTTTGTATTATCAACTATACTATTTTATTTGCGGGTATTTATCCTTACGAAGAACTCTTTAATTTAAGCTTAAGTGGTTGGGTTTATAAATTTGTAGTTACTCTTTTTAGCTTACCTTTTGTCCTTTATTTATATAATAAATTACAAAAAAAAACAGAAATTACAAATCTTAAATTAGCTACCTGTTAATTAACGTGAATTCGCCATAAAATATATTCATGATAACGTTCGTTTAGCGCCATGAAAGAGCCTTCGTCTCTTTTCTGGCGAACTCACGTTAATTATTTAAATTAAATAATACAGGTTAGATATTTTATTATTTCTTTTTTATAGGCCTTTTCCAACCTAAAATTGTCTTTTGTCGATTTTCGCATATTGTTAGTTCACCTGCAGGAACATCCTTACGAATAGTACTACCAGCACCAACTGTTGCGTAAGCACCTACTTTAACGGGTGCAACTAATTGGGTATCTGAGCCAATAAAAGCCCCATCTTCAATAATGGTTTGATGTTTATTTGCGCCATCATAATTACAAGTAATGGTACCAGCGCCAATATTAACATCTTTACCTAAAGTTACATCACCCAAATAACTTAAGTGACTGGCTTTACTGCCCTCAGCAAAGACAGCGTTCTTAGTCTCAACAAAATTGCCTATTTTACATTGCCGTCCTAATTGGGTACCCGGACGTAAACGAGCAAAAGGTCCTATTTGACATTGTTCTTCGATTTTACATTTTTCAAGGACACTATTTGCTAAGATTTCAGAGCCAGTGCCTAAAGTTACATTGGTAAGGACACAATTAGGTCCAATAGAGCAATTATCCCCTATAATTACATCCCCAATAAAAATACAATTAACATCAATAAATACATCTCGACCACAAACTAATTTACCGCGTATATCAATGCGATTAGCATCAGCAATCATAACACCACTTAATAATAATTGTTCGGCTTGCCGTTGCTGCCAGGCTCGCTCCATTTGCTGTAATTGTAATCGGGTATTCACTCCTTGAATTTCTAAATTATCTTCTGTTGTAAAAGAATTAATGCTATATCCTTCGTGAACTGCAAAAGAAATGATTTCAGTAAGATAATATTCCTTCTGGGCATTATTATTATTAAGTAAAGGTAGCCATCGTTCTAAGTCTTTCGCCGGAATACAACAAATTCCCGTGTAAATTTCATTAACTTGCTTTTGTTCTAGAGTGGCATCTTTTTCTTCGACGATTTCTTTTATAGCGCCTGTATGATCACGAATAATTCGTCCAAGCCCCGTTGGGTCAGGTAAATTTGCTACTAATAAAGCAAGAGAGCCAATAGACTTATTAAAGCTACAAGCCATTTCAACTAATTTTTGCAACGTATGCACCTGAATTAAAGGGACATCCCCTGAAAGAATCAATACCTGGGAATTAATTGAAAGATGAGACAAAGCTTGTTTAACCGCATGCCCTGTACCTAATTGCTGATCTTGTGAAATCCAATTGACCTCTAAATTATTTAATTCTTGTCTGACTTGTTCGCCACCATGGCCATAAACGATATGAATAGCGGCTGGCTTTAATTGTTGAGCTGTAGTAATGACATGCTGCAACAAAGGCACACCTGCAAGTGTATGAAGTACTTTTGGTTTAGCAGAATACATCCTTTTACCTTGTCCCGCTGCAAGTATAATAATCTCTAAAGATATCATTACTGTAATTTCCTTAAGCTAATTGGCATCATCCTAGCTGCTAGATACCTGATTTAAGCAATTTGATTTGATATTGCTAATATTATAATTACTGATATGATAAAAAAATTGCGCCACAAGGAGTAGTGTAAAATGACTATTTTTCTAAAAATAATTCGTGATCACTTAATTAATGAGTTAACAGATTATATGGGTAACTCTTCCGCTGCAGATAAATCTTTTTTTAATCGTATTTCTCAGTCTTTAAGTGCGGGCCGAGAAAGCACACTTTCAACTAAAAAGCGTGCTATTGCAAGTCAATTGCTTCATACATTAAATAATCTTAATCCTTCAATACCTGCTTTACCAAAAGCACCTGATACAAATTTAAAGGAAAAAGATAAGGAATCAAAGTTACAATCGGATAAAACAGAAATTTCACTTGCCCCTGATAACCTCGATGAATCTATTCTAATAGGAGAAAAGACATTTCAAGATAAAGCAATCGCAGAGCAAATTATTAAACTATTAACAGATGCTAAAGATGAGGCAAAGAAAATTTGTGATGCTTTAAATTATGATGAAGGTACATTTGGTCCTTTGATTCTCGATAATGTAAAAGTCATTAATAAATTCTTAGAGAAATTAACTGATATGCAACTACAGGATGTCCTTGATGACTCAGATCCTTATAATAAATTCTGCTTTCACATGGCGAGTTATTTATTCAAAAATACATTAGCTGAACTACACTCTAGTACCTTAGATAAAATAACTAATAACCCTAAAATAACTAACTCTCGTAAACTTACTCGAGAGAAAGAAGAGCTTGTTAAAGAGATGATTAAAACATGTAAAGAAGATTTGGATGTATTAAATAAAAATCATAGTAAATATCGTCAACATCGGCAAAAGTGTGTTCTAGATAATATAGGTGAATTAAAAAGAAGAAATGTTGATAAAGTTAATGAATACGGTATAAATGTGAGTGTACCTATTACTTTTGCTTTTTTCTCTACACTTAATATCAATGCCCCCAAACTAGGCCCTGAAGCAGGAACACTTAACAACTGTTTAACGCTTGCAGAAAATGAAATAAGAATGGAAAACCTAGGACAGCTAGTAGAGAATAATACTTCAAGTGTCAACACACTTTCGCTATAGAAGATAATATATTTTTATAGAATCCAAACAAATATTATCCCGTAAGATGCTTACGCATTTATACGGGATATAGATATCCAATATTTATTTACTATAAATGGAGAAAACAATTTAGATGCTAAACGAATACTAATTTATGCACTAAGCTCACCACATAAATTTGTCTCCATGAGCGCCTTTATGCGAGTAGGCGTTAGATTTTTACTTAATAAATAAAGTAATTTACAGTGGGCCGCTTCAGGTGTCATATCACGCCCACTAATTAAGCCTGCTTGCTTTAATCCATGGCTCGTTGCATATTGACCCATTTCAACTGAACCCTGCTGACACTGTGTACAATTGACAATAATAATATTACGCTCACATGCCTGCTTCAGTAAATTTAAAAACTGTAAATCATAATTAGGCGCATTACCTGAACCATAAGTTTCTAAAACAAGACCTTTTAAAGGCTGTTGTAATAACGAAGCTAAAATATCGGTTAAAAACCCTGGAAATAAACGAATATTAGCAATTAAATGAGTAGAAATTTTTTGTAATTGTAATTCTTTCGTAGGTTTAGGTAATAAGAGCTTATGATGGATATTAATAGAAATCCCAATGCTTGCAAGGTGGGGATAATTGGGCGAATCAAACGCTCGAAAACGTTCAGCACTGATTTTTTGTGTTCGATTACCTCGCAATAATCGTTGATTAAAATAAATGCAAACTTCATGAATTGGCTCATGTGCACATAACCATAATGAAGTAATGATATTATCAGTTGCATCATTTCTTACTTCTGATAAGGGAATTTGTGAACCTGTTATAATTATAGGTTTAGCAAGATTTTCTAGCATAAAAGATAAGGCTGAAGCCGTATAAGCCATAGTGTCGGTACCATGGAAAACAATAAAACCATCGTAGGTTTGATAATGTTCAAAAATATCTGTAGCAATACGATTCCAATCGGTCATCGTCATGTTAGAAGAATCAAGTAATGGTGTATATTCTTTAATATCATAAACAGGCATATCAGGATGATGTAAAGCAGGGATTTGAGTCAATGTCTTTTCAACATAGCCTAGCGCAGGTTCATAACCGTAGTTGGTTTTGATACTGCTAATCGTGCCACCGGTATTTAAAATTAATACTCGTTTCTTCATGTCTTTAATTATTTTCTAAAAGATCACGAGTTTACCATAATGGTTTAATTTTTTTGAATGAGATAGTTTAAAAATAGCTCTATTTCATTAGAGTTATCCTCACTGCGAATTTTTTTCTCTTAAGATTAAATAAGCTCTCTTAATAATAAATTCACTCTCATTAAAAATGAGCTCGGTGCAGTTTTATTCCTACTCATACCGCTTTTTCAAATCTAAATCATTGTTTTGTATATTTTTGTTAATCTTTTAAAAATCTTCCTAATTTAATAAGCCATTAGAATGTGCAAATGAATCGCAAAAAATGGCCTTTTATTAAACAAAAAGATTCAGCAAAATTAGTTTGCAAAAATGTAAAATCTTACAAATCAACCTGTTATTTACTTACAATTTGTGTTAGAAAAAAACTTAGTGCGGCAAATAAAATCAAGATACCATTTTATTTAAATTTTAGGTAGTAATAATATGAGCAATAGCCTTTGGAGTCTTATACTCGGACAAGAGGGATTAAATCGAGCTCGTAGTTTATTTGTGAACCTGGATGCTAATCCCACAGACCCTTTTGCTAATTTAAAATTTGAAGAAGCTCATCAGTTACGTAACTTACTACCGTCGCTTTCAAGTTACTATAGCTTCGAATTAACTCATATTAATCCGGCCTATTTTAGGTATTTAAATGATAAGCAACGTGAAGAGCTAAGAGATAAGCTATTTTTCATGTTTTATATTTTTGCGCTAGAACATACTATCCATTTAATAGAAGATCGCAAAGAAAAAAGGATTGAGCTTGAAGATAAACTCAAACAATGTAGTATACTTTTAGATGAATTAAGAAAAAGCACTCTGCCGTTAACGCCTCAAAATCAATTAAATAAAGAAATTGATAGTACCGAAAAATGCTTATATTTATTAGGCTATACTATTGTTGCGCCTATTGATGTAGAGAAGGCTCTGGCTCTCCTTAATAGAAGATATAAAGAGTCTAAACAAGTCGATATCGATGCTAATACGGGAAAAATAAACGAATATCTAACAATTATAAATAATGCACGCCTATATTGGGTGTGGGCAGGTAGTTTACTTGATAATGTTTTTAAAGCGATGTTTAATCAAGAGGCGCAAGAACATTTAAATATTATTGGGCCTGCTGCAGGCTATATGAGCTTTATCGTCTATTATTTACGTTTCATTAGAAATTTTCTTTTACTACTTAAGCATACCATCAAAGGTTTTTGGATGAGCGCTGCTGAACAAGAAATTGATCTTCCCGCTTGGGAAAAATTAAAAACTCAGTGGCAACAGCGTAAATTTGCACTATTAAATGATTTAATCTGGGGGCTTGCTAATATGGCTTGCTACCTTTGGCTTAAAGGTGATGGCAAGCTAGGTTACGCTGGTAATATAGTTTGCGCTGGTTTATTACTCATGGATTTAACCTTATCAATCTGGCGTTACAAAGAAGAGAAAAAAGAATATAACGAAAAAATAATGGCCCTTAATGAAGCTAAACAACACTTATTAAAGCTCAGAACTAACCTTGAAGAGCAGATAGAGCTGCGAGAAAAATTAGCGGAGTGCACCCAAGTAAGAGAAGCTCTATTAGCTTTATTACGAGAGCAAAGAGAGTTGAATTATAAACTTGCTGAAAATGATAAGCTAAAGAAAGATATTGAATTTAATTGGAAATATATTCGTTATCAACATATTAATAATATAGCTTACTCAGCGATTTTATTATCAAGTTTTACAGTTATGAGCAGTTTTCTTATGCCATCTCCTCTAGCAGTACAGGTATTAGGTCATGCAGCTTTATTATCAACAGGCATAGCAGGAGCCGCATTATGCTTTGCTTTCACTACTATTTATGCTGCTGTCAACTATGCCATTGAAATAGGTAAATTAAGGGAATCAAAAAAATCAATAGAAACGGATTTAGATCAATTATATAAAGAATTTAAAGGCTTACAAAGTGATGATGAAGATTCAGAAAATCAACGCAAGCAACTTTTTTTACGCATTAAGGGATTAGAAGCAGAGGCAGACTATAATCGACGACTAATTTTATTTCAAAATTTGAAATTAGCTAAATCCATTATAAGCAATGTCTTAATTCCCGCACTTGTCTTTATTGCACTTGCCTTCATGCCATTTGGCTTCGGGGCTGCTGTTATAGTTGCTAGCCTCCTTTTGATAATCTTAACTAACGTCTTAATAAATAGGCAAGAGCCCAAGGCGCCTACATTAATTAACTTTAATAAACATGCCTATCAGCAGTTCCAACAAGAACAAGATGATGTAGCAGCTGTAGAAAAGAACACAGGAAGAAAAATTAATCGCTCTAGTTTTTTTTACTCACCAAGCATAGAACTAAAATCAGCTACCGAAGAAAGAGAACTACTTTTAGCAGGAATAGGAAGCAAAGTAACAAGTGCGGGTGGAACCTAAGAATTAATTTGTGCAAATTCACATTCATTTTATTGATACCCTTCCCTTATTACGTAGTTTTCTCTTAAAGAGAAATTTAGAATGCTTTAAATTACTACTAATAAAATAGAGCGACAAATGATTCTAGGACCATTCGGATAATTTGCAATAAAATTCGCTGTGTTCGGTTTTCAATTAAATCAAGAAGTAATTCACGGTACGCTGGCTTTAGACTATCATAATAATTATTTGGTATTGTTGCTGAGCCTAACAAATTATTAATTTCATCTACTGTGCGTGGCATAAACAACTCCAAAGCGCAATTCTGTACTAATGTTATACAATAAAATCAAGTTTTAATAAAAAATTTTAGCGAGATATAATCCTTCTAAGCAATTTAATTAATAGGAGAAAAGGATGTGTGGACGCTTTGTGCTAGAAATTAATACTGAGCGCTTAAAAGACCAATTTGGGCAAGTCACTATTGAATCCATACCACAAGGTTATAATATAGCGCCAACGGAGCAAGTACTGTGTTTAAGACAAACCGAACAAGGCTTGCTGGCTGAAAAGATGAAATGGGGTATAACACCTTGGTATCTAACTGAAAAAAATACGGTATTATTTAACGCACGCCAAGAAAGTGTGGCTGAAAAATCCGTTTTTCGTCAAAGTTTTAAACATCGCCGTTGTCTTATGCTAATGAGTGGTTTTTTCGAATGGCAACATACAAAACAAGCAAATTCTGTTAAAAAGCAACCTTATTATATAACCCGAGCAGATAAAAAATTGCTTGCTATCGCTGCAATTTGGGAGCAAGGTAAAACCGCGGAAGAAACAAATAACTTACCTTCTTGTTGTCTATTAACTACAGACGCTAATGATATCCTTAAAAAGGTGCATAATCGTATGCCTTGGGTTTTAAATGAAGAACAGCAGGAATTGTGGTTACAAATTAAACCTTTAGAAGCTAACCATCTTGAACTCATTAAACAATTAAATAAGCCCATTGAACTTGATTATTTTCCAGTACGTACGATAGTAAATAATGCTCGATATAAGGCGAAAGATACTATAAATCCCTTATAACTCATTTATAATTAGCTATTTTATTTATTATGCGGTCACAATACTAAATGTAATAAATTCAGCTAATTGTCCATAACCTAAGTAATCATAAACTAAGTTAGCTAACTTTACTTGCACCTTCTCGCCTATGGTTAAATCATCCCTGCTTTTTATATTTAGTACTCAAATTTTTAATTTAACACGCTACATCTAGCTATTACTTATTATATACTGCCTGCCTCGTCGACATGTTTAATTAATCCTTTTTGCAAGTAAAGAGGGGCTATAATTTGACGAATTTTAGGAATCTTCTTCATATACCAAAACAAGACAAACAAAAGTATTATTGCAGCAACACCAAAAGCAATCATGACATTAAAAAAACTACCAACCAAGCCATAAAATAAAGTACTACCAATAGGAATAGTACCAAAACTTACCATAGTAATAATGCCAATTACCCGACCCTGAAAATCTTGGGGAACAATTTGCTGGATAAATACCATACCAGCCGTTAGCGTAACCATTAAGCCAAAATCAACTAGGAGCAACACGGGTATCGCCAACCATACTGAACGGCAAAAAGCCAATAAGAACATACTAATTACTAAAATTAAAAGAGAAATAAGGAATATTCGATTTAATCCTAGCACTGTTTTCCGTGCTGACATATAGAAAGCACCAATAGTACCTCCTACACCCCCTATAGCTAACAATAAACCTAATGTTCCTGCATTACCGCCTAAATAGTAGCGATTAACGACAGGTATTAGAAATAGATAAGGCCATCCTAATAAACCGATAAAACCTAATACGGTAATAATAACAAACACAGGCAATGAATTTTTTACATAAAATAAACCAGCAAGCATTTCTTGTAGAACTGACTTTCTAGTTATCTGCTTTTCTACTTTATGAGGAATATTTAATAAGAAAACAAAACTTAAAAGAAATAATAACGCATTAAACCAGTAAGTTGCCCCCTCGCTTATATAAGTAATAAGAAGCGCCCCTAATCCATAGCCAAAAAACATAACTACGCGATTGGTTGAGTTAATTAGGCTAGTAGCACTTCCTTTTACATTTTCATCGGTAATGATATCAGACACACTTGCTACTATAGCAGGGAAATAAAAAGACTGGCTAAATCCATATATAATTACTAAAAATAACATTAGCCAAAAATTTGGCCAACCAAATAATAAAAGTATGGCCATAAAAAGTGCTGCAAACAGTCCACTTAAAGAAACTAACCTCATAATAAGAGGCTTTTGATATCGATCTACAATTGCCCCTACTAAAGGGCCAAAAAGCATGGGTAAATTAAAGCCAAAACCTATTAAACCCACATAAAAAGGAGAATTACCTTTAATATGTGTAGCGATTAAGCCAAATACCATGCCTGCCATCCAAACAGCTGTAAAGAAACATATTTCTGAACTATATATGAAGCGAAACCCAGGATAAGTAAAAGGTTTTACAAATGGTAATTTAAAAAAATTCATATAGAGCTCTCTAACTGTATTTAGTGGTAGGTATTTAAGAATGTAGCGACATTATTTAATTTTAGTTGTTTATCTAGATAGTTTAGTTCAATAGCTAATTTTAATTGATAAATGTTATTCAAAGCAGATAAAAATTTATTAAAGTAGTATTAATTCATTTAGTTTGTTTTTATAAATTAAATGTGTATAAATTTATGGTTATTTGCCCGATAAAAAAATTTTCAACTTAAATTATTGAATTTAAAGACTTTTTAAAAAGAGGGCTTGTGGGTAAGTTGTGTATAATTTTGTTAATAATTTAAATACGTTATTTTAAAGCGCACTTTGCCTTTTATAATTCTAAAATGCAAAGTGCATAACAAGTCTGCTTATTTTAATGTTTTGCGCAATTTTTGTATGGCTCGAATTTGCGCCACCGCTCTTGCTAACTCTGTCGCAGCTAAAGCATAATTCAATTCAGCATTCTTACCAGACATTGCTTCTTCAGCTCTTGCTTTCGCTGCAAGTGCAGCTGTTTCATCTAGGTTTTCTGCTCGCTCAACAACATCTGCCAAAACTGAAACATGATAAGGTTGAACTTCCAACATACCACCAGAAACATAATAAATTTCCTGCTCACCACCTTGATGCGTAACTCTAATTTCACCAGGTTTTAATACTGTAAGCAAAGGCGCATGACCAGGCGATATACCAACTTCCCCCAATTCGCCAGTAGCAACCACCATTTCTACGGGCCCTGAAAAAATCTCTTGTTCTGCACTGACAATATCCAAACGAGTTGTATTTGCCATATTATCTACTTGCCTCATAATGTTTTTGCTTTAGCTACGGCTTCTTCAATACTACCAACCATATAGAAAGCTTGTTCAGGTAGATCGTCATACTCACCAGCAAGAATACCTTGGAAGCCTTTGATGGTATCTTTTAGCGACACATATTTTCCAGGAGAACCCGTAAATACTTCTGCAACGAAGAAAGGTTGTGATAAAAAGCGTTGAATTTTTCGCGCACGGGTAACAACACGTTTATCTTCTTCTGACAATTCATCCATACCTAAAATAGCAATGATATCTTTTAACTCTTTATATCGTTGTAACGTCTGCTGGACACGACGCGCTGTATCGTAATGTTCTTGCCCTACAACAAGTGGATCAAGTTGTCGCGAGGTAGAATCAAGTGGGTCTACAGCAGGATAAATACCTAGCTCAGCAATTTGACGTGATAACACAACTGTTGCATCTAAGTGAGCAAATGTAGTTGCAGGTGATGGATCGGTCAAGTCATCCGCAGGTACATATACTGCTTGTATTGATGTAATCGAGCCTGTTTTTGTAGAAGTAATGCGTTCTTGTAACATACCCATTTCTTCAGCTAAAGTTGGTTGATAACCTACAGCGGAAGGCATTCGGCCTAGTAATGCTGAAACTTCCACACCTGCCAAGGTATATCGGTAAATATTATCAATAAATAAAAGTACATCTCGACCTTCATCACGAAACTTTTCAGCCATGGTTAAACCAGTTAACGCAACGCGTAAACGGTTTCCAGGTGGTTCATTCATCTGACCATAAACAAGTGATACTTTATCAAGTACGTTTGAATCCTTCATTTCATGATAGAAATCATTTCCTTCTCGAGTTCGCTCACCAACACCAGCAAATACTGAGTAACCGCTATGCTCAATAGCAATATTACGGATTAATTCCATCATATTTACAGTTTTACCAACACCTGCACCACCAAAGAGGCCTACTTTTCCTCCTTTAGCAAATGGACAGAGTAAGTCAATAACTTTAATACCAGTTTCTAATAGCTCTTGGCTACCAGCTTGCTCTTCATAACTTGGAGCTTTACGGTGTATTGGCCAAAGCTCTTCCGCTTCAACAGGGCCTTTTTCATCAATAGGACGTCCTAAAACATCCATAATTCGGCCTAAGGTTTTCTTGCCAACGGGTACTTGAATTGGCTGTCCTGAATTAGTAGCACGTATACCTCGCTTAAGGCCATCAGTAGAACCCATAGCAATCGTACGCACAACACCATCACCTAATTGTTGTTGTACTTCAAGTACTAATTCATTATCCAATTGCAGCGCATCATTAACTTTGGGAACGTTATCACGATCAAATTCAACGTCTACTACCGCACCAATTATCTCAACTACCGTACCTAAACTCATAAAATTACCCTCTTATAAAGCGGATGCACCACCGACAATTTCTGCTAACTCTTGTGTAATGGCAGCTTGCCGAGCTTTGTTATAAGCCAATTGAAACTGTTTAATTAATTCACCAGCGTTGTCAGTTGCGCTTTTCATAGCAATCATTTTTGCTGCTTGCTCACAAGCAATATTTTCTACAACAGCCTGATAAGCCTGTAATTCAATATAGCGTTCCAATAAAGCATCTAATAATTCTTTGGCATCAGGCTCATAAATATAATCCCAATAATGCCCTAAGTTTTGACTATCTTCTTCTGCTACAGGAAGAGGAAGCAATTGTTTAATGAGAGGCTTTTGAGTCATTGTATTAATGAACTCATTATAAACAATATGTAAAGCATCAATTTGACCATCATAGAAAGCATCCAGCATTACTTTAACTATACCAATTAAATCTTTTACACCAGGTTTATCACCTAAATGATCAGCTGAAGCAATAATATTGCCTCCTACTCGTTTGAAAAAAGCTTGGCCTTTACGACCTATGACACATAAATCAACTTCTTTATTTTCATTCTGCCATTGACGCATTATACGCACAGTTTCACGCAATAGATTGGCATTTAAGCCACCCACTAAACCTCTATCAGAAGTTACCACGATTAAACCTACGCGTTTAATTTCCCTTGCCGTCATAAAAGGATGACGATATTCTGAATTGGCACGCGCAATATGTTTAACAACATCATATATTTTAGTGGCATAAGGTTTAGATGCACGCATTCTATCTTGCGTTTTTCGCATTTTACTTGCTGCAACCATTTCCATCGCTCGAGTAATTTTTTGAGTATTTTTTGTACTCGCAATTTTCGAACGAATCTCTTTTGCTCCAGGCATATACTCACCTTAATTTATTTGTTGGATATTAAACCAACTACAAGCTTATTTGTTACTTACCAGCTGCCTGTACGTTTAAATTCCTCAACGGCTTTGCTCATTTCTGCTTCTATATTATTATCATAAGCACCGCTTTCATTAATTTTACCCATCAATGAGGCGTAAGAAGAATGCATAAAGGCTCGTAAAGCAGCTTCAAAACTACCAATTTCATTAGTAGGAATATCGTCTAAATAACCTTTTTCAACGACAAATAAAGAAACGCTCATGTCTGCTACAGATAATGGAGCATACTGCTTCTGCTTCATGATTTCTGTAATGCGTTGGCCTCGCTCTAATTGTTTACGCGTAGCATCATCTAAATCAGAAGCAAACTGTGAAAATGCCTCTAATTCACGAAACTGAGCTAATGCTAAACGTGTACCGCCTCCAAGCTTCTTCATGATTTTAGTTTGTGCCGCACCACCTACCCGTGATACAGAAAGGCCAGAATTAATTGCTGGACGAACACCTGAGTTAAATAAATCAACATCTAAGAATATTTGACCATCTGTAATAGAAATAACGTTTGTTGGTACGAAAGCAGATACGTCGCCTGCTTGTGTTTCAATAATGGGTAATGCAGTGAGTGAGCCAGTTTTACCTTTTACTTCACCGTTGGTTAAACGCTCAACTTCTGCAGCATTAATACGTGAAGCACGCTCTAATAGTCTTGAATGTAGATAAAAAATATCACCAGGATAAGCTTCACGACCTGGAGGACGTTTTAAAAGCAGGGAAATTTGTCGATATGCCCAAGCCTGTTTAGTTAAATCATCATAAACAATTAAGGCATCTTCACCGCGCTCCATAAAGTATTCACCCATAGCGCAGCCAGAATAAGGAGCAATAAATTGTAATGCAGCAGAATCAGCAGCGCTTGCTACAACAACAATAGTATGTTCCATCGCACCATGTTCTTCAAGTTTGCGTACAGTGTTAGCGATAGAAGAAGCTTTTTGACCAATAGCAACATAAATACATTTAATGCCGGTGCCTTTTTGATTAATAATCGCATCAATAGCAATAGCTGACTTACCTGTTTGTCTATCACCAATAATTAACTCCCGTTGCCCACGGCCAACAGGAATCATGGCATCAATAGCTTTTAAACCAGTTTGTACAGGTTGATCAACTGATTGACGAGAAATAACGCCCGGCGCTACTTTTTCAATAGGTGACATTCTTTTAGCATTAATTGGGCCTTTTCCATCAATAGGATTACCCAATGCATCCACTACTCGACCTAACAAAGCTTCACCTACAGGTACCTCAAGAATTCGACCTGTACACTTACCTTTTTGGCCTTCTGATAAACTTGAAGCATCGCCAAGCACAACAGCACCTACTGAATCACGCTCTAAATTCAGCGCTAATCCATAAATACCGCCAGGGAACTCTATCATTTCGCCCTGCATTACATCGGCTAGACCATGAAGGCGAACAATTCCATCCCTTAAACTGACAATTGTACCTTCATTTCTTGCTTCTGAGACAACATTAAATTGTTCAATTTTCTGTCTAATTAGTTCGCTAATTTCAGATGGGTTTAATGCAACTTGTTCTGACATGAAATCTATCCTCTTAATTTATGCGGCCAAACTGGTGCTAAGTTTTTCTAATTTACCACGGACTGAACCATCTATTACTAAGTCGCCAGCTTGAATTACAGCACCACCAATAAGCGTTTTATCAATTGTAATTTGTAAAGTTACCTTACGTTGTAAACGTTTACTTAATGAATCAATCAATTTTAGCTGCTGATTTTGAGACAACTCTGAATAACTAATTACATTGACTGTAAGCGTTTTTTCTTGTTCCGCACGCATTGCTTCAAATATATTAAAAATATCAGGCAAAGCTTTAAGGCGCTTATTCTCTGCTAACAGAGTAATAAAGTTTTTCAGATAAGTAGCATCTTCAGAATCAACTTGACCTGCAGTAGCGATCAGTAATTCAATATGCTGCTTTACTGTTGATGCAGGATTATCAATAAAGTTCTCTGCATTTTCATCCAATACCGATAAGGCTAAATTACGCAAGTAATCTGACCAGCGTCGTAATTTTCCGGTATTAAATGCATATTCAAAAACAGCTTTGGCATAAGGCCTAGCAATCGTTACACACTCAGACATGATGTCAAATCTCTTTATCTAAAATTTCAAATTTCTTCAATTAAACTATCTAGCAATTGATTATTTATTTTTTCATCAATTTTGCGCTGAAGAATAACTTCAGCTCCGGCTACAGCTAGTTCTGCTACTTGCTTACGTAAGTTTTCTCTAGCTTGATTAATTTCTTGCTGTAGCTTCTCATGCGCTATTTTAGCTTGACGATTTGCCTCTTGCTTAGCATCTTCTTTAGCTTCTTCAATCAGCTGTGTAGCCCGCTTTGTCGCCTTTTCAATAATATCTGAGGCTTGCGCTTTAGCGTGCTTTATTTCGTCTTTAACACGAAACTGTGCCAATTCAAGCTCTTTGCGACCTCGTTCAGCCGCAGCAAGGCCATCTGCAATTTTATTTTGGCGTTCTTCCATAGCCTTTGCCAAAGGAGGCCAAACAAATTTCATCGTAAACCAAACAAATACGGCAAATACCAGCATTTGTATAATCAGTGTAAAATTAATATCCAACGCAGTCTCCCCCTGTAACTTTTAAAACGCAAAGGCGCCTCTTGTTATCAAGCACCTAAATTACTTAGGAAAGGGTTAGCAAAAGTAAAGAACAAAGCAATACCTACACCAATCATTGTTACAGCATCAAGTAAACCAGCAACAATAAACATTTTTACTTGTAACATAGGAACCATTTCTGGTTGGCGTGCAGAACCTTCAAGAAATTTACCTCCTAAAAGGCCAAAACCTATTGCTGTACCTAAAGCCCCAAGACCAATAAGTAATGCGACTGCAATAACAGTCATACCTTGAACTTGTGCGATTAAATTTGCAGCTTGCATATAAATCCCCTTAAATGAACAATGAAATTAAAACGAACTAATGATCTTCATGAGCTAAACTGAGGTAAACAATCGTTAAGACCATAAAGATAAATGCTTGTAATGTAATAACCAATATATGAAAAATCGACCAACCAAGTGATAATAAGAATTGGGCCACACCTAATGTTGCAGTACCTGCTATAGATGACTGAGCTGTAACATTAAGTGTTAGCAAAGCAATTAAAATAAAAATCAGCTCGCCTGCATATAAATTACCAAATAACCGTAATGCTAAAGAAATAGGTTTAGCAATTAAGCCGACTAGTTCTAGTAGCATGTTAAATGGAATAAACAATGGATGATTAAAAGGCTGTAAAGTTAATTCTTTTGCAAACCCTTTTATGCCTTTGATTTTAATACTATAAAAAATAATTAGTAAGAATACTGATAATGCTAAAGCGAGTGTTAAGTTTAAATCATTTGTAGGTACGACTTTTAGATAATGAATCCCTACCGATTTTGCCATAATAGGGAGAACATCCACAGGGACAATATCCATAAAGTTCATTAAGAAAACCCAAGCAAAAATCGTTAATGCTAATGGCCCAATGAGTTTATTTTTGCCATGGAAACAGTCTTTTACTTGGTTATCAGCAAATTCGAGCATCAATTCAGCGAAGTTTTGTAACTTTCCGGGAACACCCGTCGTAATTTTACGGGCGCCAATATACAAAAGGCCTAATACTATAAATCCCAAAACCACAGAGAAAAATAACGTATCAAGATTTATGGTCCAAAAACCACCGGTTGACCCTAAACTCATCGTTTTAAGATCATAAGTCAGGTAAGTTAAATGGTGTTTAATATAATTTGTACTTGATGCCATTTCAGTCACTTTCGGGCCTATTCTGTTTACTATCAACCAGTAGTGGAGCAAACCAATGCGTCATCACCACAACTATATATGTTAAAAAAAATGCCAGAGGAGTTACCTCAAAAAATATAAAAACCAAGGTAAATAGTACAATTGATGATATTATTTTTAGAAATTCCCCAAGATAGAAACTTCTAACTATTTGCCTTGCTGCTCTTGCTCCATGATATTGAAATAACTTTTTTGCAAATACCATCGAAGGCAAAAGAGCGACTAAGCCGCCTAGGAATGCAGAAAAAGCTGCTTGCTTCCCTAAAGCAGTGAGCAATCCTAATACACTTATGGCCCAAACTGTTAATTGAACTAACAGCAAGCGCCTAATTCGGCTCAGACCTTGTTCATCTTTCACTTAGTATACCTACCTTTCAGGCGCGGATTATAAAGTAATCAATTTGGATAAGCAACGCCAATTTCTAATTTTGCTAATCTTTACTCTAACTTATCACCTACTTACCCTAGTATTTGGTAATTTAAAAGCAAATTGCTATATTTAAAATGAGGTTGTTTTTTTTATTGCCATTGAAATTGATAACGTTATTTACTTTAACTCTATGGCACTCATAGTAAGTTTATTTTGAGTTTCAACTTTAAATTAATCTCATGATAGGAATATGTTATGTCTGAGAAGCAACAAGGTACAGCGTATAGCATGCGCGAAAAAATGCTCAATCGTTACGGTGATAGTATATACCATAAACACAATAAAAACCACCTTCCTTACCGTAAACATGCCAGAACCCACCCCGTCAAAATTATGGAATATGAAAATGGGGATGCTCTTGAAGACTTTACTAACTTTAAGGGCACAATTAAATTAAGAAAAATGCGCAAACGACTGGATAATGGTCGTGACCATTGATAAAGTTAACCTTAACCTCCCAGGTTAGCCACTTCCTGGTTTGGGTCGGTTGCCCTGTGGCCTTTTAATAGGCCACAGACTTTAACCGGCAGGCGCTTCACTTAAATTTAAGTAACGCATTAATTTTACAACCCGCATAACGCCTTGTGTGTTTTTTGCTAAGTTTAATACTCGCGCTGCCTGATTAGGTCTAACATCACCCATAACATAAACAATATTATCAACGGTAACAATTTTAAAGTCATTAGGATCAATTTCAGCATCGGCTAATATTTGACTTCTTATTTTAGTTGTGAGCCAGGCATCAGTAAGGTCATTTGCTGGTGCTGAATAAACAGCAACTTGTAAAAATATTTCTCGGTATCCCTCTAAAGTGCGTAAGCGTGCTTCAGCTAAGTGACGTAATTTTCTATTAGG
The DNA here is from genome assembly GCF_900461525.1 of Legionella busanensis. Classification (NCBI taxonomy): domain Bacteria; kingdom Pseudomonadati; phylum Pseudomonadota; class Gammaproteobacteria; order Legionellales; family Legionellaceae; genus Legionella; species Legionella busanensis. The sequence goes on from NZ_UGOD01000001.1 coordinate 3,401,540, forward strand.
TAAGTGCCCTGCTAATAAGATATCCCCTTTAAATACAGCTAGATCTAGATAACAACCTTCTTGTTTTAATAGACGATCTGCAAATAAGGCTTGATTAGCTTGTAGAGCAAGTTGATAATCATAAACCTTTTTATAAACATTATGCCTATCATAAATTAGCGAAGCGCCTGTCCATAAAGTACCTATGCAGCTAGTTAATAGCAAAAAGGTTAAAATGATAAATAAATAAAACCCACATCGATGCATATTTAGCAAATCCTTTACTTAAAAGCACTATTAACGTGAGTTCGACATAAAGAGATAAATGTTCTTTTATGTCGTTAAACGAACGTTATCCCATAAAATGCAAAGCATTTATGCAGGATTCATATTAAATAAAATTTAATATACAAATTATTTTATACTAGTTATGTAATTGTAATCCCTTCTTTCTATATACATTATCTAGACTGGCGCCATACTGAAATAAGATTATTTTAATATTAAAATAAGACAATTAAGTAATATAGCGAAATACCTTAACTACCTTACGAACACCTTCCACATGTCTAGCAACATCAACAGCTAGCTCAGCCTGCTCCTGTGTTACTATTCCCATTAAATAAACTATTGAATTTTCAGTAACAACCCTTATAGAACCAGATTCTAAACCTTTTCGACTAAGCATATAACTTCGAACCTGACCTGTAATGAAAATATCGGTGGTTTTTTGTTTTAAAGGAAGTGGCTCGCCAATAGTTAATTCATTATACACACGGCAAACGGCAGGTGCATTTTGAGCTAATTTTTCAGCATTAATTCGTAAAGATGGATTAGACGTTTGCCCAACTAGTAAGACAATTTGATTAAAACTAACTACATTTATATGCGAGCTATTAAAACGAGAATCCTCAATAATCGCTTTGTGTATTAAATGAAATATCCGTAAGTCACTTTCTATTGACTTTAAAGAGCGCCGATCATAGACAATTACGCCTGCAGCAGCTCCAGCTACCACAGCAGCCACACAACTACAAAGTAAACTACTAATTAATAAATAAATTACAGCACGGCACTTCATCGTTACTCCAACATTTGCCCAAATAAAGATTGATCAATTAAGTCGCAAAAGCAATGTAATATAAATAAATGAATCTGACGAATTAAAGCGGCATTATCTGCCACGACACGAATTTCAATATCTTCAGGACCTAAATGGTTAGCTAAAACACCACCATCTCGGCCATTCAAAGCAATCGTGTCCATACCACGATCATTAGCTGCATTGATTGCATTTAAAATACTATCAGCATTACCTGAGGTTGAAATAACCATCAGAATATCACCTTCTTGACCCAAAGCTTGAATTTGGCGAGCAAAAACATGTTCGTAATGGCTATCAGTTGCTATTGCCGTAACTGATGAGGTATCCCCTGTTAGATTAAATACTGGTAATGCTGGACGTTCCACTGCAAAGTGATGAAGCATAGCGGCCGAGAAATGATGGCAATTAGCGGCAGAGCCACCATTTCCACATAACAATATTTTGCCATCATTCAATAAGCAGTTAACTAAACGAGCTCCAGCTTTTGCTATTAGTGCTGATAAAGAGTCAGCAGCAGAAATCTGATTTTCGATACTCATACCAAAAAGTTGTTTAACTCTTTCTTCCAATTGCGACATAACTAATAGTTCCAGGCTTTTTGCATCAAATTCAATATTGTTTTTTTACCTAGCCAAAGGTTAGATTTCCGCAATATACTTATTTTTGGGAAATAATATCAAATTTATTCTTTATCTTTTCTTGGCAAAATGTAACTTAAATAAATATAAAACACTAGTTTAAATTTAAAGGAAAGACTGCCTACTTAAAACGCATTTTTAAGCCATTGCAGTTTTTGCTGATCAATACCAATTACATCAAAACGTACTGGATATTTATCTGACCAGTTTTTAGTTAAGATAAAATGATTAGCTGTTTTTGTAATTTTACTTTGTTTAGCGGCTGTAATACTGGCAAAGGGGCCACCAAATAATGCAGAGCTTCGGGCTCTAACTTCAATAAATACTAGATATTCCCTGTCTTTCATAACTAAATCTATTTCACCCCAACGACATTGATAGTTACTTGCCAATAAGACTAATCCTTGTTGAAGAAGGTAATTACAAGCTTGCTCCTCTGCCGCTAAACCTAGCTTTCTTGACATAGATTCTTCGCTTAACTTTAAATTTAGGTTTTTTATACAAACATATTTATTAATTTAGCCCAAACAAGATGTCTGAGATTATACACTTAGTAATGACTTTCTATGTTTAAAAACTAAGAATTTTGGTAGCATACGTCAATCCAAATCGTATGAATGCAATAGGATAAACGATGGATACTACTTCAGCAACTGCCCAAGGTATACTTTATGTTGTAGCAACGCCAATAGGTAATTTAGACGATATTAGCCAACGTGCTATTAACACCTTAAAACAAGTCGATACTATTTTAGCTGAAGATACACGGCATTCTTTACCTTTGTTAACAGCCCTTGGCATCAGCAAGCCAGTGTGGTCTTTTCATGCTCACAATGAACATGAAAAGACTGAAATTATTTTGCATGCTTTAAAAATGGGTCAAAGCTTCGCATTAATAAGCGATGCTGGTACTCCCCTAATTAGTGATCCAGGCTTTCTATTAGTTAAGCTAGCCAGAACAGCGAACATCCAAATAACGCCTATTCCGGGCCCATGCGCTTTAGTTACTGCTCTCTGTGCAGCAGGTGTACCATGTGATAATTTTTTATTTATTGGCTTCCCACCCGCTAAACAGCAAGCTCGATTAACAAAAATAAAGTCACTATCGCAAAGTGAATATACTATTGTACTCTATGAATCAACGCATAGGATACGTGAGTGTGTTAATACTATTACTGAGGTATATGGCTGCGATTATGAATTTGTATTAGCTAAAGAACTTACTAAAACTTTTGAGCGATTTATCTATGCCAATAGTAATACTATTAAAGCCTGGCTAGAAGAAAATCCTGCTCACATTAAAGGCGAGTTCGTTATTATTTTACCTGCCAGACCTGTGATTAAGTCAGATGAAGAGGATAAAAAATTATTAACTACACTTCTTAAAGAACTACCTTTAAAACAAGCCGTTAAAATCGCTAGTTCACTTTCTTCCACAGCCAAAAATGAGTTATATAAATTGGCCCTAGATTTACAAAATAGGTAAGATATTGGGAAGAAATTGAATAATAAATTAAGTATGAGTAGGTTGGGCTAAACAAAGTGCAGCCCAACAAATGATGAATAGACTACAGAACTTATGATTGAAACTGTTGGGCTGCGCTATACTTAGCCCAACCTACTTATGCTTCAGCGTCAAAATTGAATTGATACATAACATCAAGACAGCCTGCAGTAAGTAAATTTATTAATCTAATATTTACTATAATTTATTTATAACACTCTAATTAATGATAACCTTATGACCTGGATAAAAAAAACTGGTTTTATGCTTGTTTTTTTATTAGTTTTCTTACCTTTCCTTGGCTACTCTCTAGGCGGTCTTTATAACTTTTTGCCTACCCTTCTACTATTTACTCTTGTACCCTTTATTGATTATTTAGTTCAAGATTATTCTAACCCTAATGATCAGCAAGAATATTCATTAAAAAAGGATTGGTATTTTAAAGCGGTTACATTAATTTATGTCCCAGTCCAAATCATTTTTTTATCAGTAGCAATTTATATTGTTAGTACTCATACCTTAATATGGTATGAGTGGCTAGGTTTTTGCCTTTCAATCGGTGCTTTAACAGGCGGTATAGGTATTAACCTAGCGCATGAACTTGTTCATAAAAATAATACATTAGAACAATTTGCAGGTAAGGTTTTATTAAGTATGGTTTTTTTCGGACATTTTATAATTGAACATGTTCGTGGTCACCATATTTGGGTTGGCACGCCTCATGATCCTGATACAGCCAAATTAGGTGAAAATTTTTATCAATTTTTTCCAAAAGCCTTTATAAAGTCTTTCATTTGGTCGTTAAAATTTGAAAAAAATCGGCTGCAAAAAAATCAGCACTCTTTTTACAGTTACCATAACCAGTTTTGGTGGATTATTTTTGCGCCCTTAGCAATAAGTGCCTTTTGTTATATCTTAGGAGGATGGTCTGCCTTACTGTTTTTTATAGGGCAAGCAATAATAGCTATTTTCATATTAGAGACTGTAAATTACATCGAGCATTATGGCTTAGAGAGACAAAAGCTTGCTAATGGTCAGTATGAAAAAGTTTCTTTTCAACATTCATGGAATGCTAATCATTGGCTCAGTAATGTTATCTTATTTCAACTACAACGTCATGCTGATCACCATTTAAATGGCGCTAAACCCTATCAGGTTTTAAAGCATATCGATGAAAGCCCCCAATTACCCACAGGCTATTTAGGTATGATTTTTCTAGCTTTAATTCCACCGCTTTGGCATAAGGTAATGGATAAGAGAGTCTTGGATTATCGAAGCAAACATAATATTCAACTTAATGTAAGATAAATAGATACGTTACGGTAAATTAAATATAAAAGAGACTAACACTCGTATACTCTATTATAAGGCCTTGTCTAAAATGAGAAGTATTTATTACTCATTTCTATTATAAGTAAGTCCATAGCAGAAAACATTTTCAAAATATATCATTAAAGCCACTAAAAGTTAAAAAAACAAATCTAATCGAGTAAATTTATTACATTTAGCTATAATATACAGCAAGTAATTAATTTTGAGATGATATGGAAGAGCTACATAAAAATGAGCCAGAGTTTTATAGAAAAAGATATGAAGAATATTTAAGTGAAAAACCAGATGGCTTATACGCGTTTTATACTCCGCCTGATAATAAAACATATTTTAAATATGACGGTGTATGTTATGAAGTAAAAAATAAATTAGGGAAAGGATCATATGGGGATATCTATTTATTAAAAAATAAAGACGATGAAAAAGCACTGAAAATTATGAAAGGTCCTGCGTCAACTAGCAATTTAGCCGACGGTGTTAATAAAGCGTCTTCTGAAAATAGTATCTCTCTCCAAGAAAAAAAGGGAAATATTAATAAAGCGTCCTCTGAAAATGATCTCTTTATTCCGGAAAAGAAAGAAATACCACGAGCTTCACGCAGTGCACCTACTAGAAGAAAACATGGTGATAGATTTGATTTTCAACCGAATGAAGTGAAAGAGAAAGCCCAGCATGAACTTATAGGCTTGCAAATACTTAACCATACCTCTATGAAAGACATTGTTCAAATGGAAAGAAAAGATGAGAATGGCGAAACTTATACCTATTTTTACATCCTTATGGATTATTGTGGCATACCTCTTTCAGAGATTATAGATCCCGAAAATAAAAACCAATATACCTTCCAAGATTACCTTGATATCGCCATTTCTACGGCTGAAGAGTTAGAAAAATTACATCAGGGTCTGCAATTTGACAGGGATGGAGAGAATTTTCAAGAATCCAATCCAATAGTAGATTCAGGCTATTATCATGGTGATTTGAATCCCAAAAATATTTTAGTCTTAAAACAACCTAATGGTCAGTATAAAGGAAATTTGGTTGATTTTGGTAATATGGCAAAGATTGCACTAATGGAAGTGGATATCCATGAAAAATATGTTTGGAAAGATATGAAGGGTAAAATTATTACTAAAGAAGAAGCTGCGTTGTTACCCTATGATTCTTATGAAGAATCCGTAAAAAAACGAGAAAAAGTTATTCAAGGAATAAAGGCTAGAGCAGGCGGAACACCAGGGTATTTTGATCCACAACAATCAGCGCGCTCAACAAAAAGCTCAGAGGTTTACGAATTAGGAGTAAACTACGCTCTATTATTTAATTATGGCAGAATAGAGTATTCTGAAGGGCCGCCTGTATTTAAATTAGATGAGAATTACCAGCCATTCTCCCTTCAAGACGAAGAAATTTATAATTTAGTAAAAAAAATGGTATCAAAAAATGTAGAAGAAAGGCCTAAATTATTATTAAAAGTAATAGAAGAATTAAAAACTCAAAGAAATAAACTATTAAACATTTCACCTAATTTGGAAAACGCCTCACCTAATGCAGAAGATGCGACAGTTGCTCCAGAATCTAAGCAGCCCCCTAAATTAAATCCCTAAAATTTATAGGAATGTTAACTAAAAATAATTAGGCAAAAAAGTATTAAATATTGATATAGCCTACTCTATAAGCTTCAGTGAATACTTTGAGCAATTTCTAGCTGAAAGCTCGTGATTAGACTGCGCTACTTTTTCTTTGCATGTATTAAAATCAGATGAAAATAGAATGGAAATTATTTCCATTATTCAGGGACAGTTTCCCTAAGTGCTTATTATAACAACTCTTTAGAACTGACCCAATTATTTAAATAACACCTTTTTAAGCAGGACAACAGCTCAAATAAGATCCAATACCTTCGTCCTCTTCAGGCTCTTGTATTACCTTATTTTTTTCTAGTTCAGAATCACCTGCAAATTCTACCATTTTAACTTGAGGCTTATTAGCCTTATGCTTTTCATAAGCCTCATAAAGCTTATAGGTAAGATAAACTGCCGTTAATACTAAAGCTGCTTCCCAGCAGATAGCAAAAGTAGCGATCATAATGCCAGGTAAAACTGCATTTTTAACCATGGTTAATATAAATTCTTGTCGCGCTGCTTGAAACTCTTGCAGTGCTAAAGCCATATCTTTTTCACTTGCATTATCTACTTTTGCTTGAGTAAGCCGCAATTTTTTATCTTTATATTGACTATAAACAGGCGCAGATAAATACATGGTAACTGCAATGGTACAAACAGCATAAGATAAAGGAACTAGCACAGGAAAGCCTACAATCATTGCTGCACTAAAGCCTGCAGCCAGTAACAATGCAGCGGCAATATTAAATAAGAAAGTTGCGCTATTTACTTTCCAATTTAATTCAAGTTCCTTTTGCTGCTCTTTAATTAAATCACAATGTTGTTGTAACTTAAGGATTTCAGCCTTATTAGTAGTATTAACTAGTAATTGCTCATAATGTTTAAGCTCTTCTTGATACTCAGACTTCTTAAGCAAATACTCTTGTTCTGCAAGATGATGGCGCCAAAGCAATAATCCAACGTCAAACATTAGAAAACCAGCTGTAATCCAACCCGCTGCTGTAGCAGAAATATGGAAAAACTCTGCATAATTGGTTACTCCATTAACCGTTGCCCACACGATATCATTTAAAAATTCAGCATGGCGCTTAGATATCTCTTTGCTAAAACGTTCCCATTTACTTAGCTCTTTTTCAGAATCAGTAGGCGAAAAAGTATGCTTAAGTACTATACCAGCATTAATAATAAAGCGAGCAGCAAAGAAACCAACACTAAATGCGCGAAGAATATCATTGGGCGTTTCAAGCTGTTTAACTATTTTTTCAGCATCAATGGGTTTATTTATCCATTTGCTCAACTGCTCTAACCAATGAGTATTTTTAGCTAAATGTTGAAATGAATTAGTTAAGGTTAAACGACAAAATGTCCAATACATCCGCCCCATATTTAAAAGGCCAACCTCATTACGCAATTTAGAAGCATGCTTAACACTCGTAGCAATATCTTTTAAATCATCGCCGACTTTCTGACCTAATTTTTTAATAAATCCTGCAGCCACTGGCTGTTTTTTATTAGGATATTCTCTATGTTTTTCTAATTCTTGCCAAATTTTTTTACGTAAATTGCTATACTCAACCACTTTAGCGGGCTGGTCATAATCTAGATAATAGGTTTCAAGCATTGAACAACAATAATAGCAATAGAGCCAAAACTCTTCTTGTTTTTCTTTATGTTTACTTAAACTAGCATAAAGTTGACTAAATTCTTGTTCAATAAGCCCTTTATTTTCGGATAAAAATTTAAAGTTTTTTTCTTTTGCTTGTATGTCAATCATTTCAATTGAGTTGTTTGATGCATTTTGTGATGTATTTTGAAAAAAACTATATTTATCATCGCGAAAAGCTCTATATTTTGTTGAAAAAGGCATGATTCAGTCCAAACAAAAAAAGTACAAGAAGTTTAAAAAATACAACTTAACATTCTTTTAACTATCAGACAATCATTTCTTGTATTTTTTTTCTGCATATTGCCTTATAGATAACAAAGTACAGAAATTTATTAATTAACGAAGAAGAAAATAAGGTATTAAATAAGCGAATAATAATTTTTTATTTACCAATGCAAAAACTAGAAAAAATTTTCCCTAATAAATCATCGGAGGTAAATTCACCGGTAATCTCACATAAGCATTGGTGAGCTAACCTCAAATCTTCAGCCAATAACTCACCTGCACGGGCTTGAATTAATTGTTGTTGTCCAACTAACAAGAGTTCTTTTGCCCTATCTAAGGCATCTAAATGTCTTCTGCGTGCTAAAAATTGTCCCTCTGTTGGTTGAAAACCAACTACAGATTTAATTTTATTAATTAGGAGATCAATACCAGCACCAGATTTAGCAGATAAATAAATAGTATTATCTTCTTGTTTAACTTGGTGATGTAACGTATCAATTTTATTAAAAACTTTAATTAAGGGAACGCCAACAGAGAGGCGAGCAGAGATTTCTTTATTAAGCTCATTTTCTTGTTGAGGCTGGTTAATATCAACCATTAATAAAACACAATCAGCTTGACTAACTTCCTGCCACGCGCGTCTAATACCTTCTTGTTCAACTATATCATTACTTTCTCTTAAACCTGCTGTATCAATAAGATGGACTGGTAAATCATCTAATAAAATATATTCTCGCATTACATCACGGGTAGTACCAGCTACTTCTGTTACAATGGCTACTTCACGCCCAGCTAAACGATTAATTAAAGTTGACTTACCTGCATTTGGCTTCCCTGCAATAACGATGGATAAACCTTCTCGTAACATCGCACCTTGTGAAGCATTTTGTCTTAAGTTGGTAAGGTCTAAGAGAATTTCATTAAGTAAAGAGCTAACTTTACCATCCCCTAAAAAATCAATTTCTTCTTCTGGAAAATCAATGGCAGCTTCAACATAAATACGTAAGTTAATAATTTTTTCACTAAGTTCATTTATTTTCCGGGAAAAGTTACCTTGCAAAGATCGTAGAGCCAGACGAGCAGCGGTTAGAGAACTAGCATGAATTAAATCTGCAATTGCCTCAGCCTGGGTTAAATCTATTCTTTCATTTAAAAAAGCTCGTTCTGAAAATTCACCAGGCTTAGCAAGCCGTGCACCATAAGTAATTCCTTGTTGTACTAAATAATCTAAAATAATGGGGGCACCATGACCTTGTAATTCAATTACATCTTCACCTGTAAAAGAATGAGGTGCTTTGAAATAAATAACAATACCTTGATCAATTAATTTATTTTCATTGTCGAAAAAATTAGTGTAGGTAGCTGCACGTCGCTTGATTGTAGTTTGCTTTGTTAATTTAAGAGCAATAGAATAAGCCAGAGGGCCAGAAAGTCTTACTATACCTACTCCACCTTGGCCTGGTGGAGTAGCAATCGCAATAATTGTATCTTGAGAAACATTCATTTTGCTGTTATAAGCTGCTTCTTAGAGGTAGGCCGATTATCACTATATTTCCGCGTAATATACCACTGTTGCAGAATAGATAAAGTATTATTAACAATCCAGTATAACACTAAGCCCGCGGGAAAATTCCAAAATAATGCAGTAAACACAATAGGTAATAACATCATTATCTTTGCTTGTGTTGGGTCTGGTGGAGCAGGATTTAACCGTTGCTGTATCAACATAGTAGCGCCCATAATGATAGGCAATACATGATAAGGATCAGCAGTTGCTAAATCTTTAATCCATAGAATAAATGGCGCTTGTCTTAACTCTACGCTCTCTAATAAAACCCAATATAATGCAATGAATACAGGAATTTGTACTAAGATAGGCAAACAGCCACCGAATGGATTTACCTTTTCTTGCTTATAAAGCTCCATCGTCGCTTGACTAATTTTAGCTTTATCATCACCATAACGCTCACGTAAGGCTTGCAACTTGGGCTGCAATTTACGCATATTTGCCATAGATTTATAACTTGTCGCAGACAATTTAAAGAAGGCCAGCTTAATAAGTACTGTTACAAGTATAATAGACCATCCCCAATTACCCACTACAGAGTGAATAGCTTTCATAATTGAGAATAGAGCTGAAGATACAAACCATAACCAACCGTAGTCAACAGTTAAATCCAAACCAGGTGCTATGGCACTTAAGGTACTGGTCGTTTCTGGTCCGATATATAGTTTAGTACTTAACTCTCTTTTTTCACCTGGCTTAACAATTAAAGGCTGACTAATTGTACCAATGGTATAGTCATTATTAGCGTTACGAGTATAAATAAGATTTTTACTTTTTGTCTCTGGTACCCATGCACTAAGAAAATAATGCTGCTGCATTGCTATCCAGCCGCCTGTTACATCAATGTTAAGATTAGCCTTAGACATATCTTTGAAGCTTACCTTTTTATAACGGCTATGCTCTGGATTCGAGTAAGAAGCGCCAGTATAAGAGCCAATATGAAATAAACTAGACTGATCTTCAGCTGGTAAAGTGCGAACCAGTTGTGTATTCATATAGCCTTGCCAGTCTTGTTGCCCTGCATTTACAATTTGGTAGTTAACTTCAATTAGATAACTTCCTGGCGTGAAAACAAAATTTTTGACTACTTCTAAGCCTGTATCAGTTTGTCCTGTTAATGTTACAACTAATTGTTTCTGATTAGGGTCTAGAAAATAATCTTGTTTAGGTGAGTTATAATTTATTTTAAGATTTTCAACATCGCCATTTTTGTTTACTACAAGGCTACTATTCGCCGTATAACGCTCATTAGGCTTATCATACAATAAAGTTATAGGGGTCTGGCGCTCCTCAACACTTACAGGATAATTTGAAAGTTTAGCTTGAGTAATATCACCAAAATTTTTATCAATTAAAACAGACAATACATCAGTCTTAACTTGAATAGCTTGTGAAGCTGAATAATTTTGTTGTGTATTTGGCGTTTGGCTTACTTGATTTAAGTTGGTTGTCTGATTGCTATTAATATTAGGTAATAAACTATCTTTAGTAGTTTTATTAATGTTACTAGAAGAAGTTACTGTCGTAGCAGGTTTAGCAGGAGGGTAATCTTGTTGCCAAGCAGACCACAAAGAATAAATAACTAGCGCAAGCGCTGCATATAATACAACTCGTCGAATATCCATCAAGATTTCTCTTCATTATGTAACACAGGATCGTAACCTCCTGCTGACCAGGGATGGCAACGGAGTAAACGACAACACATTAACTTTATACCTTTAAAAACACCAAAATGATTAATTGCTGATAAAGCATATTCAGAACAACTAGGATAAAAGCGGCAACTTGGCCTTAACATAGGGCGAATAAATAATCGATAAAGGATTATTGGAAAACTAGTCATTTGACGTAGAAAGTATTTAATTTTTTCCATGCATTACCTAAATGTGCAATAATTAATCTATTTTCTACTTTTCCTGCCCCATGTCTTGCTAAAAAAATAATATCGACTGCAGGTAAGTCTTGCGTGCGAAAATATTCACGTACCAAACGCTTCAGTCTATTTCGTTGACATGCTTTTGCTATTTTCTTTTTTGACAAGGAAAGCCCTAATCTTGCATAGCCCAAGGAATTCTGTCGATATAAAATAATAAATTCCTGGATTATAACTTTATTGGCTTGTGCAAACACGTAATCATAATCACTTTTCGCGATTAAGCGGCGTTTTTTGTCAAAATCATACACTAAGCTGATAAACGTTTACGTCCTTTTGCACGTCGACGCTTTAATACAAGGCGGCCTCCTCGGGTTGCCATACGTTGACGAAATCCATGATCGCGCTTGCGTTTTAGCTTACTAGGCTGGTATGTACGCTTCATTTTAGACCTACTTAAATTAATTCAAAGGTGGGCAATGATAGAAAACTTTACAAGTTCTGTCAAACCATCTGAATCAACAAGCTATGGTCTTTTTAATTCTAGATTAATAGGTTTAGGCAATTTGGGAGAAAATGTAGATTTAATGGTTTTTTGAAAAAATACTTTAAAAAGGTTTAAAAAGTAGTCTGTAATAATAATTAAATCTTAAATATTTATTTATTTTTTATTATTAGTGAGAAAAATTCTGTTTATAACCTTTAAATCTTTCAATTATACAATAACTTATATTAATTATAGATCTGTTAAGAGATCGTGTTTTTCATGATTACTAGTTTAAGATTATTTTTAAACTTTATTAATATATGACTAACTATGCACATCCTTTACCTTGTTAAATTACTTCTTTGTTAACACTTTATTAATGCCTATTTAATTTTCTTTTGTTCTAATTATGCTCACTTTAAACTGGCTATCTAATTATAATAATAAAATAAGAATTTAAATTTGTTATGATTATTAAGTGGCGATTTTCTGTTAGTAACTTATAAAAAATATTATTAATGAAGTACTTAACTAAAATTTATCCTGGTAATATTTAGTATTTAAGTCGTTACTGATTACATTAATAAAAACGTAATTTGAAAGTTTTAAGGCTATTTTGGGGAATTGTCCCCATGTTAAGCTCGATTTGTAGATGGTTTTTAAGGGACATATTCTAATTTTATAAACAAGTATGTACGATAGCTCATCAAATAAGAGGTATGATTGTTTATTTATACTTTTAATTTATTTGTTAATTAGTATTACCTTAAAAAGGATTTCAATAAGTTTATTATTTTCTTCACGATTTACCTGGCTTATGAATCTATATTGCTTACTGATTTTTTAATTTGAATAAAAAAATTTTAATTTTCCCATCTAAGATCGCTTTATCTCTAAACTTTTTTGCGCTACATTATTCTTTGATATACAAAGTTATTCTCCAATGTGTGGGAAATGTAGTTGTGATTTATCTATTTATTGTTTGTATATCCATTTAAATTGACTAATTTTGCTTAGTTAGATCAACGGACCTCATGTAATTAGTAGTTTGATTGACTTTATTTCGGTTTTGAATATTTTATATTCAATTTTATTAAATATTAAGCGAATAAGCCGCGATATAAAAAGTCGATTTCAAAACTATATTTTTATTCTTTGCTAGGTATAATGATCGACCCGCCTATAAATTGTTTTAGTGTAGTGTTCATAATTTTTACTTTATAAAGCAATTTAAAGGTAATGACGCTGTTATTAAATTTAATTATTGTGTTAATAGCAAAGTAATTTAGTTTACTTGCTAACTGGCTTTGGTGGCAGTATTTAACTTTTTTGGTTGTCTATTAATAGCAACCATTGTTGCTTGAGGAGTTTTTT
>NZ_UGOD01000002.1 GCF_900461525.1 Legionella busanensis
CAGGTTTGATATGCATTGTGGGCTCGAGGAATTTCACCGGTAAAGGTGCCAAATAAATCGGTATCAAAATCTGAAACGCATAATTCACAACCTATTTTATCCTGAAAGACAGGGCCAATAGCCTGTTCTTTTTTATGTTTGGACACCAGTAAAACAGGTTCGTTTCTATAAAGCATGTCTCTTCCCCAAGCTAGTTTTTTTTGGTCAACTTGTTGCCTCAATGAGCTTATTTCACTTATACTTTTTAAGTAAAATAGTCTAATCGTGCCACGGACACATCGGAGACAAACATAACACCTGAATTTTTTTGAAATAAGGTTTTCATGCCCAACGCAATGGTCGCGATGGCTTCCTCAGGCGCCACCGCAATAAACATAACAAGTGCTGCTTTGTCATTAAAAAGAAGCTTGCCTTCATGAAATCCATGATGTCCCTTGCCTGAGATATTACGTAACAAGGTAAATCCAGGCACATTAGCCTCATTCATCATCTTGGCAATCCTCTGCTCATTGTCGCCAGACACAATGACCTCTATTTTTTTCATTGGATGTAAACTAATGCCGCTTTCACGTTTTTCATAAACGTTAATAATACTCATGTCACGCTCCTTTATTGTTCATTAAAGCATATGCCAATGACCTTCTCTATCTAATTGATAAGCAACCTCTTCGGCAGGCTCAATTACAACTAAATTTACCCACCCATTAAAAAATAACGTTTTAAGACTGTCTTGCCGGGCAATAATCGCACTAACCCTGGTTCTTGGTGCATAAACAACTGTTAACAGGCGCTGGGGTTCATGGTAGGCTTCTTCATCTGTTGACTTAACCGATTGCAGGGGTAATCCATGCATTAAATCACTCCCGTTGCCTTGCATCATGCCGAGTAGTCCTGTGACATTCTGGGTGATTTTACTGCCACTTCCGTAAAGGACGTTATCGAGGGTTGAAAAAAGGTATTGCGTATTAATCCATTCGGCCACCACCATAGGCGCTGTTAAAATAGTCTCTAACGCGCTACCTTCTTTGTCTTGCGTCCAATCATAGGAGTGAAGAAAACAGCGGCCGTCCAAATTAATGGGCTTGGTTAACTGGCGAGGGCCGACGATAAAAGCGGCGTTGCGTGCGAGCCCCCATTCAGGCCTTACTTCCGCCCAATCACTACTGCGGGTCAGTGTTGTTTGGATGGAATGTGAGGTCTTTGTTACACCCAATGTTTGGCAACGCGCCTGCGCATTAAGATGCCTGGCAAGATTTAAGTCATCTCTTAACTCATCCAAAAGCGTTTGATGAGCGTGTAGGCCTAAGTCAGCCTCAAAAAGGGTGACTTCATCGGTGGTGGTGTCGTGCTCTGCGGCATAAAAAAACGTATCATCCGGGATAATGATGCCCCGTTTTGCCAGTGTTTCTCGCACGGGTGGATTATTTAATATCGCCGCAAGAATTTTAGCATTTGAGCCACCGTGATTGCCGCCACACGCCCCACAATCCAGTGCGGATGCATAAGGATTATTTTGGGTGCTACTTCGATGGCCACAAAAGACAATTAGTTTGGCGAAGTTCTGGGTTAATCCCATCATTTTTAATACCGCTTCCCCATAAAAGGCTTGCTCAGCCGGAGCAATGCCATAAACTGAGTTGGCACTACTCATCTGGATAATGGGCTTTGTGGGCAACGATGGCATGAATCGATTGCTAATAGACGTGCATGCCTTGTCAGTCAGCCTTGGGGCAAGGGTCTTGGTGAGCATGGTTAGTCCGCACCATGCCCCTAATGTTTCTACGAGCGCGAAGGGGGTTGAAAAATTATATTTTAAACCATAATAGGTCTTTTTAAGTAAGTGAAAACGTGCTTTTCCCTGCTTGGCTTTCTTCACACAAGGCAGTGCCGAGGCAAGTGGTTTTTCCTCAATATCATAACGTGGTTTAAGTAAGACAGGACACGACTCTTTGTAAGTGTTTGAGTTAACGTCATGAATTCGTGCAGGAATTCCAAAAAAACCGGCAAAGCCCAGGGTTTCATAAGCGCCTAAGGGCTCAAGGTGGCGACGAAAGGGTTCAGAGCGCACATCAATGCAAAAGACTAACTGAGCAGCGGGTCTTGTTTTTGAGGGTAGACAATTTTTGACTTGAGGCATGAGCTTTTTAAGAAGCTCATGCTGATAGGCGTGCTCTGACTTTTTTAGTTGCGCCGCCAGCGTATTAATCAAAGCTGCCTCATTTTTTAGGCTTTTTTTTTTCCCAACGTGCTTCAGGCCAAAGAGCTACTGTGAGGACTAACCGGACTGCCAGAAAGTCAACCAAGGTGACAGGGCATAAGTCAGGTGTTGTCGAGGTATTCCTCCATAAAGAGCGCCATTTGACATACCCTGCCCAACCAGGTAAATAGGCTAAGTTCTCTTTAATAAAAGATTCCTGATGGTCAACAGTCACACCTAACTTAGTCAAACAAACGACAATGGTCTCTTCAGCATTATCAGGTAACTGAGTTAACCAATCCTTAATTACCTGACTTCCAAGGTGCAAGGAGTAATCATAACTTGCTAAGCGTAAGAACGCGGCATAAAAACCTTGATGACGATTGGGCGCCTCAATGGTTCCTTGCCCCATGTCTAAAAAGACACCACACCATTTAATCAGTTCACGATTCACTACCTCAAGCTTTGGCGCGGCCTGAGTAGAGCCAAATAATCGCTGACCTTCTAAGAGTGCCTCTTCAAAAGGTAAGGACTCAAGTCCTTGCAACGGATTACAGGCAATAAAGGTCTCTAAAGGCCAGACTGGGGCAAGGCATTGAGCGGCATTGTTTACTAGGGCTTGAACATGCGCTTGCTGTTGTTTGGGCGCAGTTAACGTCGACATCGATTGATACTCGCTTATGGTTTGGTGTTTTTTGGCATGATTCGTACTCATAAGAGGACTCCTTAATAGTGATAGTTGTTGCGATGGGCGGTGATGGTTTTGGGATGCGGCTGACTGCCATTTAAGGCGCGCACATACAATTGGCGCCATAACTTAGTTTGTTGCAGAGCACGCGAGTCTTTTAAATTCATACCCAGCCATAAAATAATAAAGAGGGTAAACACAACTAAATGGATTAGGTTTAAAGTCGGTAGTCCTTGTGTCGAATAAGTTGGGAAGAATGATTCAATCAAATGAATGCTCTCTCCGTAAAAGAGACCCACGAACGACACGATAAGGAAGGCTGGAATAATTCGTTTGACCAGTGCGCCTTGTCTAACCAAGGTGTAGGCAAGCTGGGTGCCGGATATAAACGCAAAGCCTACCAGAAAAGTGGTAGGCTGCAGGGTCAATAAAGGTTTTCCACTTGTTAGGGCAAAACTCAAAGCACCTGCTAAGCCCATCAAGCATGACAGCGCAAAGCGAAGCAATGAATGGTGAGAAGCCTTCATTTTTTCTCTGCTCGTGTTTAAAGCTGAGCCAGCATTCAAAAACAAGTAGGCTTTAAATAAACCATGCCAACACAAGTGAGCAACTGCTGCAGGGAAAAGACCTAAACCACACTGCATCATCATAAACCCCATCTGCGCCAGGGTAGAGTTTGCTAACATGCGCTTGATGTCACTTTGTAAGAGTTTCCACACGCTGCCTAAAATTGCTGTGAGTGCGCCAATCAGAAACACAACCTGCAACAGATGTCCTTCGGTTAAGAAAAGAGGCGCAAATCGAACGAGAATAAAACCGCCCCCATTCACTAAGCCCGCATGCATTAAGGCAGATATAGGCGTTGGTGAGTTTAATGAGCTGGTTAACCAGCGGTGAAAAGGCCATTGCGCAGATTGTGTCAGTGCACTGACGAGAAGAAGTACAAGTATGCCGGTTAAAAAGGGCCAGGGGAGTTGGGTGGCTTGAGCATTGATAGCCGTTATCGAGCTACTACCCGTTGCTTGATATAACAAAAGAAAAGACGCGAACAACGCTGCACTACCTAAACCAAGCGTTTTTAATGCTAAGATGCCTGCGTGTTTCGCGGCCGCCCACTCACTTTTATGAATCATTAATGAAACAAGCAAGCAATTGCTACAAGTCCACGCCATCCAAAACAACACCAGATTATCCGCATAGGCCATCACAATAGCACTACAGGTAAGTGCTGCTAATTTGAGAAAGTAAAGACGATAGCGCCTATCGCCTGCCATATAGCGCCGGGAAAATTGATGAACAATGAAACTTACCAATAAAATCAGCGTGCTCATCAATAAAGACAAGCTGTCTGCTTTAAGGCCAAAAAGTATTACTTTATTGTCATAGTGAGGGAGGTAAAGGAAGCCCAGACAACTACCCATCAATCCAACGCCAATAAAGGATGAAGATAATTGAGCGCCACGTATTGGACTTTTTTTATAAAACAAGCCGCTGATGATAAAGCCAATAAAGGGGATTAGGACTAAGAATAGAGGATAAAATCTGAGGTACTCACTAAAATAGGACACACAATGCTCCATTAGATTGTCAATTGGTATTGAATAAATGTATTCGAAATGCTAATATAAGAAAAATTAATAATTATTATTTTACAAATTAGGAAATCTAATGTCTTTGGACACCGTGACCTTACAATGTTTTTTGGCACTTGCCGATACAGGCAGTTTTACCAAAGCTGCAGAGCGCGTAGGACGTACCCAATCGGCCGTCAGTCAACAAATCGCGAAGTTAGAAAACATCATTGAAAAACCATTGATTAATCGGGGTCGAAACTTATCGTTGACCACAGATGGCGAGATTTTTTTAAGTTATGCCAAGCGCATCTATGAGTTACATCGGGAATCCTTAGACCGGTTTAAAGAGCCTGAGTTGCAAGGTGAGATTCGTTTTGGTCTGCCTGAAGATTTTGCAAGTATGATTTTATCGGATGTGTTAATTGAGTTTTCTCGCCTGCATCCTCGCGTCATTCTTAATGTCGAATGCGATTTAACCTTAAATCTTATTGAAAATTTTAGGCAGAATAAATTTGATTTAATTCTCGTTAAAGCAACCCCTAACAATGAAATGACTGATGGGGTGAAAGTATGGAGTGAGCCTGTCGAATGGATTGGGAAAAAGGAGCTGCTGCCTTCTTTAACTCATAAAGAGGTCATACCGTTAGTGTTGTCACCTAAACCGTGTGTCTATCGAGAAAATGTTATTGAAGCCCTCAATAAAGCCAATATTAATTGGCGCCTTGTTTATAGTAGCCCCAGTTATACGGGTAAAATGGCGGCTGTAAGAGCGGGCCTTGGCATTACAGCGATTCAGCGAACCATGGTCCCGAATTATTTAGAGCGTCTTGATTTTAATTTTTTACCCCTGTTAAATGACATTCATGTGTCTTTATTAAAACGACCAAGTGGCAGTAAAGCGATAGACTCATTAGAGTTTTTTCTGCTTAAAAAATTAAAGCATTAACAAGCTTTTTGATAGGGATATCATAAACCATGATAAAAAAACAACGTGTCTCAGTGCTTAATATTTTAGATTACTCAACTCTTTTTTCAATCTTGCTCTTAAGTGTATTTGTGAGCTTATTGTCATTGATTGTACCAATTGCTGCGCAAACCTTGGTCAATCTCCTGGCGTTTGGTAAATTACTACAACCCATCGTCACATTAAGTCTTATTGTTTTAATTTTAATGGCTGGTTTAGGTGCATTGAGTATCTGGCAAGTCATTGTCATTGAAATCATTCAACAAAAGATAATGGTTCATGTAAGTCTTGCTTTAACAAGACACTTTACTCAACTCTCGTTAGATAATTTCTCTACCCATCATGGTCCTGCACTTGTCAATCGCTATTTTGAACTCTTAACGGTTAAAAAATCGCTTGCTAGTTTGTTGTTGTATGGCATCAATTTAAGCTTACAAGTGATTTTTGGTCTTGTTTTATTGCTTTTTTATCACCCAGCGTTTGTCCTGTTTGATTTGTTTATTTTGTTTGGTGTCCTACTGACCGTTTTTGGTCCGTATAAAAAGGCTTTAATCAGTGCTAAGGACGAATGTGCTCAAAAGCATATCATTGGGGCCTGGCTGGAAGAAATTTTAATTAACCGCTATTTATTTAAGTTTAATCAGTACCCGCGTTATGCCATTAGCCAAACTGATAAAAAATTAGTTGGATTTTTAACTGCAAGAAACAGGCATTTTAGACAACTTATAAAACATCAAATAGGTTTCTACACGCTATCGGCACTAGCCAGCAGTCTGCTATTAGGGCTAGGGGGCTATTTAGTCATAGAAAATCAATTGAGTTTAGGCCAATTAGTCGCTGCTGAAATTATCTTAGGCGCCCTTATTTATTCATTTAAACGCTTTGGTGTGTTAATGGAAAATTATTATGATTTAATGGCCGCTGCAGATAAATTACAGGAAGTACTTCATTTACCTAATGAGCGACCTGAATCTGAACGCCGAGACGTTGAGTTGGGTTTTAAGCCCTTAAAAACCATTGAGCTGTCTTTTCACGCTGATAATCAGCCCGTGTTAATTACCCCTCACGAACCTTTCTTGTTGATTGCTAGCGATAGAGTCAGTCAAGACTTTGTAGACCAGTTATTAGGGTTTAAAGCGCTTACCCTTTTTTCAGTTCATGTCAATGGTGTGCCTGTTAATCGGCAACACTTAATGGCGTTACGCCAATACAGTTTATTAATCAACGAGCCACAATGGTTTTCGGGCAGCACCTATGATAATTTAGTGTTAAATCATCGCCACACTGCTACTGACTACATTCTTGAAAAACTAAACCAGTTAGCACTTCTTGATAAGATTATGACGCTACCGCAAGGCTTATATACTGTTATCCATGAGTGGCAGTCAACATTTAGTCTTGAAGAACTAATTAAACTGATGATAATCCGAGCGTTGATAACCAAACCTCAACTTCTTATTATCGCGCAAGCGTTCGATCAATTAACCGCTCAAGAGGTGAACGTAGTATTAACGTTACTAATGAACTTAACAGACACCTTAGTCATAATTACCACGCAAAAAAATCAGTTGCCTGAATTAACTAATCGTGTGGTGCTTGCATGAAACTTTATGCCCATACCCTAATTCGACAATTGCCAAAACCACGAAAAATTATGTGGGTGACATTAGCAGGCCTCCTGCCTATTCTTCTTTTTTTAATTTTCATACCTTGGCAGCAATTTGCCTTAGGACATGGCCGAGTCATTGCGTTCTCGCCTACTGAAAGACAGCATACCGTCAATTCACCTGTGACAGGTCGAATAAAAAAATGGTATGTGGATGAAGGGATGCAAGTAAAATCGGGCGACCTAATCGTGGATATTAGTGATAATGACCCCGCACTTTTATCTCGATTAGAGATGGAAAAAAAAGCGCTTGTCTTACGGATAAAAGCAGCCGAGCAAGCACTGGCTGCCAGTAAACATAACCTGGTGCGCCAAAAGAGTTTATATACACAAGGTATTGTGTCCAAACGCCAATATGAGCTTGCCCAAATTGAATATGCCAACTATCAAAATGAACTGGCCAAAGCTAATATTGATAAAGTAAATGTTGATACGCGTATTGCCAGACAAAAAACCCAACAAATTAGAGCGCACGCACCTGGTATTGTTTTTAAACGCTTAACAGGTCAAGAAAGTGTGGTGGTCAATGCAGGGCAAGTACTCGTTGAAATCCTGCCCGAAACTAATTCACGCGCGGTTGAGTTGTGGATTGATGGCAATGACATCCCCTTCGTTTGGTTACAGCAAAAAGCACGCCTTCAATTTGAAGGGTGGCCTGCCATTCAATTTCGTGGCTGGCCAGAAATTGCGGTTGGTACCTTTGGTGGTAGAGTCTCATTTATTGACCCCACGGATAATGGGCAAGGGCTATTTCGCGTGGTCATTGTGCCTGATGAGGTGTGGCCTGATGGGCGTTTTTTAAGACAAGGGGTGCGTGTGCACGGTTGGGTTCAATTAGGCCAAGTGCCGCTCTGGTATGAGCTTTGGCGCCAATACAATGGCTTTCCGCCTGAAAGTAACCAGGAGAAACTTAAACCATGAGGTTAGCCAGCCCTGATGTATCGAAAACAATGACTTCTAGCCTCTTTCTTTTACTTACCTCGCTTGCCTGCTTTGCCAAAGACAATTTAAGACCCTTAAGTATTGATACAGTCCTTGCATCAGTGAATCACTGTTATCCCCAAATTACTATCGCACGTTTAGAGGTCGCTAAAACGCAAGGCCATTTAATAAGCGCGCTAGGGCAATTCGACCCAACGCTCAACATTAACTCTCGTTCTCAACCCTTTGGCGGTTATGTCAATGGATATATCAATAATGAGGTGATTGTACCAACCTTATTCAATGGACTTAAATTAGTGGGTGGCTACCGTATTGGACGAGGCGACTGGCCTATTTACTATCAAAACTATTTAACTAATTCAGGCGGTGAGTATCGGGCAGGCGTGTCATTACCTTTATTAAAAGACCGCTTAATTGATAAGGAGCGAACTAAACTATTAACACAAGCGCAACGAGTAGCACTGACTGCTGAAACTATTGCAGTTAAAAAAATTAAAATTTATCGTGAGGCCATAGAAGCTTATTGGCAATGGGTTCAAGCAGGCTTACAAGTGCAGGCCTTAAAAAGTTTACTCCGACTTGCCAAGGACCGGCAAACGGCTATTGTCAAGCAAGCTCATCAAGGCGATTTAGCGCTATTGGCTATCGCTGAAAATGGTCAACTTATCTTGCAACGGCAACAATTACTTAACCAAAGCGAGCGCTTATTAAGACAAGCAGCAATTAGTCTCTCTCTCTACTACCGAGATAACCATGGACATCCTAAGCTACCCCTTAAACAGCAATTACCGAAAGACTTAACTCCTTTAAGTGAAGAAACAATCAAACCAGAAGAATTCATGCAAGAACAACTCCGTTGTCATCCCGCCTTGCGTCAACTTAAACGTTACTATCACATCGTCAAATTTAAACAAACACTCGCTAAAAATGACCTCTTACCCGAGCTTGATGCCACTTTCTATACGTCCAAACAGTATGGCAGTGGTGGTTATCCAAGACTCCTTCCGCAGGCAGGATTAGTAGGCATTCGCTTTCGGTTTCCACTGTACCAGCGCGAGGCAAAAGGGCGCTTAATAAGTGCCACCAGTGAATTACAACAAATCGTAGTAGAGAAGAAATTTATTTACGAACAATTAACTAATCAACTACAAAATTTTTTCGTTGCTTTAAAATTTTATTACCAACAAGTTCAATTACTGCACCAAGAATTACAGTTAGCAAAGCAGGTTCAATCGGGTGAAGTTAAAAAATTTTACGCCGGCGACAGTACTCTTTTTTTAATGAACCAACGTGAACAAATGACCGCACAGCTAGAGTTAAATTTAATTGCCGCTCAAGTTAACTTACAACAAACGAAAGATTTTATTCGTTTTTTTACTTCTACTAAAATTAAATAGTAATATAACTGTTAAAGTTAATTTTGCTTTTCTTTATTTTCCTTATCAGATATGAAAATTGTGAATGCATTAGATTCTGGTAATCTAATAGGAGTGGGTGGAAAATAAAAAAATTAATTTTAGGACCAGCGGGCACAATCGTACGAAAACTTACGGTTTTAAAAAATCATATCAAAAAAATTTAATTTTTGGCCATGTAGACTTTTGAAATAGAGGGAATATCTATCAACCCATTGTTATCAACAATAAGCATTAATGCCCTTCATTAGCAAGGAAAATTTGTGCTCGTTATAATTTAGCACATTAACTTTTTTAACTTAATCAAATAATCAAGATTAAAAATCAACTAATACGAGGTTATTAGTAAACTAAATTAAATTTAAACGTTTCATTTCTAATAAGCAGTTTGATTGCTCCCCTTCAGTAATTAAGCTAAGATTATTTTAAATAAAAGCGCACAATAATCCTTATAGATTGTCTGTATGTTCGTTTTCCTTTTATTGTTCGCTACGCTCAAGGAATCGCTCATTATTATGAATCAAAGAACCCTCTACATCGCGCATTTGCCCTTTACGGCCACCGCGCATGATATTGAAATGGAATTTTGTAAGTATGGTAAAATTGTTGAGTTTGACTTGGTGCAAGACCGCTTCACTGGCCAATCGAAAGGAATAGCCTTTATCACTTTTTCATTGCCAGAAGAGGCCGAAAAGGCATTGGCCATGAATGGTAAGCAGTGGTTAGGGCGAACCTTAAAAGTGACGCCAGTGCAAAGTCGCACACCAACCGAAATTTTTGCGCCTGTTTAAAGTCGAGTCTAGGTAAATACTAATGACCAAGTTGGCCTTTTTTATAATCGGCATAAAAACCATAAGCCTCCTTTTGCCTTTTCTTCACGGCATACATCGTTTTATCGGCCAATTGAATTAATTCATTTTGCGCCTCACTATCATCTGGATAAAGTGCAATACCTATGCTTGCTTTCAATTTAAATAGGGTATTATCATAGTCAATCGGTTCAATAATCGTTTGAATGATTTTGTTAACAATGGATTTAATAACATGCCTGCCTGAAAGATTGCCTAAAATCATTAAAAATTCATCGCCACCGATTCGAGCCACCGTATCTTCCTCACGTAAACAAACCACTAAACGCTCCGCAATGATTTTAAGAATAGCATCCCCTGTCGTATGCCCATAAGTATCATTAATAGCTTTAAAGCCGTCTAAATCCATAAATAAAACGGCGACTTTAGTTTTCGAACGTTTGGCTTGGGCGCATGCTCTATTAAGCCTATCATAAGCAAGCCGTAAGATGGGAAGGCCTGTTAAGGCATCATGCGTGGCTAAATAGCGTTGCAGCGTGAGCTCAGTGATATCACGAACAATTTTAGAGGCCCCAATAATAATGCCTTCCTTATTTTTAATCGGCGATATAGAAACAGACACATGGACTTGTTTGCCATCTTTGCGAATGCGCACGGTTTCAAAATGGTCAATTTTCTCACCTGCGGCGATTTTTTCTAAAATATGCGTTTCTTCATTGAAACGGTCTGAGGGAATTAACATGAGAATGGATTTGCCAATGATTTCATGCGCGCTATAGCCAAAAATGTGGGTTGCCGCTGGATTCCAACTAGTGATAATACCTTGTAAGGTTTTACTAATAATCGCGTCATCAGATGAGTTAATTATCGAGGTTAACAGCTGCTCGGTTTCTTCTCTTTGTTTATCACCCGTGATATCGTGGACAATGTTAAAAATACCAATCACACTACCTTGGTTATCTTTTATCGGAAAAAGGCTAGAAGACACAGGAATGGTTTGACCATCTTTTCTCAACGCGACGGTTTTAAAATGGTCTATCTTTTCACCAGACGTTAGGCGGTTTAAAAAAATAGCCTCTTCATCTAGACGTTCGGGTGGCACTAAACGCGTCGCAGATTGACCAATCATTTCATGAGCTGAGTAGCCAAAAAGTCGCTCCGCACTTGGATTCCAACTGGTAATGATGCCATTAAGCGTTTTAATTATCAGGCCATCAGGTGAATAATTAATCATTAAATGTAACACGCTTTGCTCTATTTCGTTTATCTTCTCAAGAGAAACTAAACGCACCAGCATATTTATATCCAGTTATCCGGGTATAACCTAAGTATAGCCAAAGGGGTTAGGCAGTTTTTAGCTAACTAATTGGCTGGGTGTCGCACCAATAACTAATTTATTTTCAATTATCGACGGTACATTTAATAGATATGATAAAAAGCATGTACTATTAAACCTGTAGTAGTTTAATTAGATAAAACTTTTAAAAATATCATTTTTTGATAGCTCCATGTATTACCCTTACCTCTTTTCTTAAAAATTTATGATTTGTATCTGGATTAAATAAAATTTTTGTCAAATAACAAATGATATTTATAATTTAATTACAAATGGTTAGCAATATTTTGAAATGGCTGCAGTTAGCTTTAATTTTTTAATTAAGTCCTTAGTTGTAGAAACAGCAAATTTTAATTTATAGTAAAATTAAAGTGATGTACGTTAAAAATTATGATAAATGTTAAAAATTTTTTCAAAAGAGTATCCAGCAATGAAAAAAGTTTATACTAAATTTATATTATAGGTGATGACTTAATTGAGTTAGTTATGTTTAGGCATTATAAAAAACAAATGAATGGCAACACGCAACAAAAATCAATATTTATGTTATTAGCTGCAGTGAGTGATAATGAAAATCGGCTTTATGGCATTGATGCATCGATTATTTTTCATGAAATCCCAAGTTTTCAAATTAGAATGGCCTTAGAAAATTGTCTTAAATGTCCAAACGAATTACTTTTTGATAGCTTAACTTCTGCTATTGAAAAAGGTAATCAGTTAGTTAACCAGTTAAAGAAAATTAAACCTGATTTTTTTGTTAACACCCCAACAACCTTTAGATTAAATCAGGCACTTAACGAAGCCTTTCTTTTTCAGATTTTAGAAGTTAAAGCTTCTAATATTAATAATATCAAATCTTATATTGCTGATTTTCTTAAAGGAGACTATAAATCTTTAGTAGAGCATAGTTATTTTTTATATAATCCAGATGCAAGCAAAGTATATGAAAATAACGCTATTAGGGGCTTGGGGAGTAAACCTACTTAAGGATTATTAGGATCTCTTAGTGACCTTCATTTTTTATCCTTTACTTCATCTTGGCAATTCAGGTGCAGAAGCGATGGCCAACGCGCTATAATCAGGCAACGCTCCAATTGAAGAATCACCCAACCCTAACAAGATTAACCATCAAAGAGAAAGAGAATATGAATTTCAAAGAAACTCCGGGTTAAATCTCGATGAGGTGGATTTTGAAACGGCTCAAGGCTTGTCAATAGAAGACTCAACTAACTTACCGCAAGACTTTAAGCAGTGAGGCGGTTGAAGAATCACCTTTCCTTTACTAAATAAATCTGCGTCAATTTATTACAGAGTCACTCTTTAAATATAACTTGATCAAATTGATGTGTTTCGATCCCTATCTCATTGTTGGGGTTGGTCTTAGGAGTGATATTCATGAAAACAACCTGCGCATCTTTACCTGTCACCAGTGCTAACTTCCAGTTTTCATTCTTTTTTGCCATTTCAAAAACCTTTGGGGAAATGACCGCATTTATTTTATTATTAATTGCTGTTTCTTTAGATCCTGCGAATAACGGTGGTGAGATAAAACCTGATACTAATAAGGATTAAATAAACCGGTTGGAAAGGAACTGTCATGGAGAACAATAAAAATTGGCATTATAACACTATTACTAGATTGCTTCATTGGGTGATAGCGTTCCTTTTGATAGGATTAATTAGTATAGGTTGTTATTTTAACCTTCATAAATTATTTAGCCTTATCGCTGCCATGCTGATTTTTTTAGATTGATATGACGGTTTACTCATAAACCCGCTCCGCTTGCATCGAGCGTTCCACATTGGCAAGCAATATTATTAGCTCTGCATATTTATAAGTAAATCCTCGACGTCGCGAACAGGTTTGAATAAGCAAGCAAAGATAAAACAAAGTATGCAGCTTAGGCAGTGAACAATAATTTAAAGCCAGGGTAATAAGTGACTAGGTGGCAATCAATGGAAAAAGGCATTAAGCAATTTTAAACCTTTATACTTAAGGAGAACCAGGCAAAATATAATTCTTTCATGCCTGTTGTTATCGAACCTCTTTTAATCGACCAGTCAGATACCGATGTAAAATATTAGTAAGTAATGTGGCATAAGGGATACCTTCTCTAATTGCAAGCGCTTGCGCTTTTTCTACATCACGCTGAGTCATGCGAATGTTGACGCGCTTCACTTTTGTACCATTTTCTCTGAAAATTTTTGTGATACGCTCTATTTCTGCTGTTTCATTACTTACTGAATCATATCCTCCTGCTTCTAATTCAGAAATCATTGCTTGTTCATCATCAGAAATTTGTTTGCTCGATTTTTTCATTTTATTAAATCCTCATAATATTTCTTATGTAAAACTCTAGATGGGTAAATTGTTTTGAGAAAAATTTTGTGATTGTCTTCTATAAAAGGCACGGCATAGGTGTAACCATCAACAAATACAACGAAAATATGTTGATGTGAATATTTGGGTTCTTTACCTTTAACAATGCCTAATAAATGCCCATGCAGTATAGCAACCACTATCTCTTCAAAACCAATTCCTCGTTCAGCCAGGAGTTTAATATTCTTATTTTCGTCTCATTCGAACAATTTAGTAACTTTCATCTAATTCAATTTATTAGTATTTATGTGGTATTTTAGGACACGTATAGAAAGTTGTCAATTTGCTATTAAGCCGGTACAAAATTGTTATAATAAAAATTATCAGTTTTAATTTAATAAAATTCCATTCAATTCAAATTGTGAGACCAGTCTAGTATTTATACATGGCACTGAACCAATGATGAACGCTATGATTACTAAAATAAGACCCTAGGCAGTAATTCACAATAACTATTCGCCTTGAGCAAGTCGATATTCATTAGAGCTGTCCTTTAATTTGGATCCAGGTTTTGATCTATTACCCTGGCGTCTAAATGTTGTTGATTTAATGTGCTACTCTACGCATTTTTTACACTGTCGAATTGGTCTTAAATGAGTAACAGGAATTATCAACTTTTAGACGCCAGGGTAATAACTTGATTGGATATGGGTTACGTTACTTTTTTCTAAACACTTTAGTTTCAGGAAAAGTACATTGCTCTTCAAATATATTTGAATAAAGCTTATTCCAGTTTTCAGATTCAGCGGTTTTTAAAGTAGAGTGATAACATTTAATACCGGGATATCTAAGGTTTCTTCCTACAAGAGAAGGAAAAAATGCTGCACTAATTTTATCTTTTGACCTATAGGAACTTAGAATAGTCCTATCATACTCGTCTTGTTTTGCTTGAGTTGTATTTGGATGGGCTTTTTCATAATATTTTACAAATTCATTATATGCACTACTAATACCTACACAGATGAGTAACAGGGAATTGCCAACAGAAGTATTATTAGAGCTACGTAAAAAAGTAGTCTTTGCGGTTGTGCACCATAATGTTAAGAAAACCGTAGCTGCGAAATTATTCGGATTTAGCCTCACGTCAGTGCTCAAATATGTTTGAGAGTTTGAATTAAAGGGTGAGCGCAGTTTTGACTATAAAAAACGTGGTGTAAAGGATTCAACACGGTGCTTTTTATCAGCAGCTCAAATTGACGCCCTATTAAAGACGCTACTAAGTCAAACACCTGACGAGATTGGTCTTGATTATACGTTGTGGAACAGTAAAGCGATAGGCGCCTATATTGAGAAAGTTTTTGGTATAAGGTATTCAGGTCGTGGCTTGCGAGACTTGCTTAGACGATTGGGTTTTTCTTCTCAAAAGCCTATAAAACAAGCTTACCAGAGAGATCTTACTAAAGTAACTCAGTGGCTTAATGAAACATATCCTGCAATCAAAACACGAGCGATGCAGGAAGGCGCAAGAATTTATTGGGCTGATGAAATGGGGCTGCAATCGTGTGACAATCGTGGGAGGACCTATGGTCTTGTCAACCAAACACCTGTGATAAAAAAGACAGGCAGTCGTTTTAAAGTCAATATGCTTGCTGCCATTAGTCCGCAAGGGTTTATGAATTGGATGGTTTTTGAAAATAACTGCGACAGCAATAAGTTTATCGAGTTCTTAACTAGATTACGCCGCCAGGTCAAACAGAAAGTGTTTTTGATTGTCGATAATCATCGTATGCATCACAGTAAACAAGTACAACAGTACGTTAAGACCTATAAACATGAGATAGAAATTTTTTTTACCTCCCTATTGTCCTGAGTTAAATCCGCAAGAATTAGTCAATCAGGATGTTAAAGCCAATGCTTGCTTATTTAAGCCAGTCCGTTGTGTAGATGACTTACTCATAAACATCCGACTTTACCTAACCAAAATACAGTCTAATGAATTTAAGATTCTTAATTTCTTTAAGAAAAGTGAAACTAAATATGCTGCTTAGGTATAATCAACTTTTAGACGCCAGAGTAATATTTAACTTAAGTAGGGTGTGGGTTTATTAGTTTATCTTAACGGATAGAAAGCACGGCGTTAGCAATCACTTTGCTTCGCTGTCGTTGAGGTATAGCGGCTCGCATTCGCTGCGCAATCTGATCAGGAATAGAAACTACAACTTTATTCATAACAAATCCTCATATATAAGATATATTCTACCTTATAATACATATTTTACACGCAATATAAAGAGTCTCACAACATGACCCAGTGGCGGCTGATGCAAAAACTATAATCTATACTACTGCGCTTCATCCTCGAAAACTTGTCAAATCAATCAAATTTGAAAAACTTGTGGCTCATTATCTATTACTAGCTGTTTTTCAAGTTGCAATTTGAGATTAGCAACGTCCTTAGTTCTTACGTTATGTAATTTCACCATAGCAGTCAAATCGTCACAAACCTTATACCAATCTATAAAGTCCTCATAGCCGAGCACGGATTTACTGCTGCCCGGCCCTTTATATATAGCAAAATCAATACCCAGCCTCGAATCACAATTAAACCAATTTTCCTTTCTACCCGTTATTAAATTGTTAAATTGCCTTGAAGATGGTGGCTGTAAGAGAAAGTCAGGCATAGGTGAAAAAGGTTCATTAGAACAGTACTCATCAACCACATGCATAGGCAGAAGAATTTGGGCGCCCCCCACACCCTCTTTCCATTGTTTGTTAAGGCTATCTAAATCATAAACATTAGTGATAGCCATAGTAGCAGTGTGTACTACATTAATTTGTGTATGCAGTTCCTTAATGATTGCAAAATCATACTGAGGCTCTGTGATTATTTTTCCTCTAAGCCTGTAAGCGACTCCGTCTTTTTTGACTTTGTTATATTGAGCAATTAATTTTTCGAATACCTTTTTGTCTTCTTTATTTTGAGGTATGCATGCAATCATTGCAGCCCACATATGTTTGTCTAGGGCCCAAAGTGCATATTCAAAAGCACTGATGCTCTCAAATTCCCGACCAGAGCAGTCAGTTACTCTGCCCCTTTTAAGCATTAAACTTACGTCATCTTTTAATATCGATTGAACTGAATCATGCCTACTACGCACGACATAGTACAGTAGTTTAGGAACATGAAGCATGGATTTAAAAAAGCGCCTATTTTTTGTTGAAGTGCCAGCAAAGTTTATTAAATCAAGCGATCTTAAATATCTTGCTATTTCTGTTTTGATTTCGTCCGGTAATTTATCAAATTCAAAATTGTCTTGCATATTTTTCTTATTTTTCTGAGTGAGATCTTTAAGCTACTGTTGCCTATACTTAATAATACCTTTTCTCGAGGGACTTGTTTAGGTCAAGTTGATTTTTTGATTAGCTTTTCTGATGTCATTCATAATCAAAGAGATATTCAACGGCTTTTAGCGACAAGTATAAATTAATTTAACTAAATCATTTGGTAAGCAATGGTTATTGTTATTTTAAAAATTTTTTTAAGCCTAACTTGAATTTCTTTAATCCTGGCGATGGATATTACGCCGGCGTTAAATTATTATAATTATGTTATGCAGCATAAGCGGCCTCTTTTTTCTTAAAGAAATTTTTTATTTTAAATTCATTGCCTTAAATTTTAGTTAGATATAGGCGCATGTTTGTTATGAGATCATCAATAGATTTTAATGCTTTAAAGTGATTGCAATTGGCTTTAACATCTTGACTGACTAGTTCTTGTGGGTTTAGTTCAGGGCAGTAGAGTAGTAAAAAAATTTCAATATCATCCTTATACTTCTCAGTATAATGTTGCACTTTTTTACTATGATGGACTTTAAGATTATCAACGATTAAAACGTTACTCTATACATTGGCAAGGTTTATTTCTTTCAAAGACATAAAATTTGCCGTAGACCATCATCTAGAGAGTTCATATCTTTTTCGGAAAGAGATCCAGCTAAATTTCTTATTCTACTTTTATCGACAGTACGGATTTGATCACAAACTGCTGTTACCTGTTTATCGAGACAAGAAACTGTAATGGTTATGGGTGGCCTTGCCTTTGCAGCAGTTGATAAAGGTACAACAATTACTGTATGTCTAGCCTGATTTATAGGAGTCGCACCTACCAAAACACAGGGACGTAATTTATTTATTTCTGAACCTCTCGTGGGATTGAGATCTACCCAATAAATTTCACCACGATTCATTTGGTAGCCCATCTTCAAGCGTTACATCCCACTCTTTCATCTCTTGATTTAAAGCTGTATCAGCTTCTACAGCCATAGCACATTCATACAATGACTTTTCACGTCTTTCAATTTCTTTTTCTAGCAATTTAACAATGACCTTGCTTCGCTGTCTTTGAGGTATCGACGCTCGCATCCTTTGTGCAATATCATCCGGTATAGAAATTAAAACTTTATTCATAAGAAATCCCCCTACCTATTAGATATATTATATCCTATATTGGATATCTTTCAAGAAATGATTTATAGTCTTATAAAACGACCCTTTTTTGAGACTCTTTACTCCCTCCTCTCCTCTTTCCCAAAAAACCTTACTCAGCACCACTTCTAAGTATCGTTATTTTTCTCAAAACCCGTATAATAAATCAAAGTATTGAAAACTCATTAAAAACAACAATAATTGAGAAAAATGATGTCACGATTAATTGGCTATGCCCGCGTCAGTACTATTGAGCAAAATTTAAACTTACAAGTCGATGCGCTCCTAAAAGCTGGTTGTCAGAAAAATAATATATTCAAAGATAAAGTTTCAGGCTCTAGAACAGAGCGACCTGGGTTAACTCAATGTTTAGAAAGTTTAACCGAAGGTGATGTTTTAGTTGTTTGGCGTCTTGACCGTTTAGGTCGCTCCATGGTGCATTTGGTTTCCCTCATTGAAACACTTAGAGAAAAAGGAGTAGGTTTTAAATCCTTGTGCGATGGTGCAATTGATACCACCACGGCTTCTGGTGAGTTGGTTTTTAATATTTTTTCTTCCATGGCCCAGTTTGAACGCCGACTCATTCAAGAGCGAACGCAAGCAGGTCTTTCTGCTGCGCGTGCTCGAGGTAAAAAAGGTGGCCGGCCTAAAGTGGATACTTCTAAAATCCAAGCCGCTAAAAGGATGCATCAAGATAAAGCCCTAGCTATTGCTGATATTTGCAAAGTGCTTAATATTTCTAAACCAACTTTGTACCGTTACCTTGCATTTTAAGTTAATCAAATATAGAAATTTTTGATAGGAATTCAGATTTAGACCTCTACTATGTACTCGCAACATGCGCTAAAAATATTAGCAAATACAATATAAATACTGACTATAACCCTAAGACAGTAGAAAAAATAAAAAGGATGGGTGAAAAAGAAAAATATTTAACACCGGATGGTGAGGAAAGTACTTTGTATGAAATTAGGAAAAGCAGGAATATTTTTTATAGTGACTCTAACAAACTATTGTCGAAAATTATTCATCAAGATGAATTTTCAATAAGAACATTATATATATACTGATTATGACCATAAATACTCTTTTGATATTATTAATTATATTAAAGAACTTTCTAGTTTTTGGATGAAGGATTACTTAAGAAGTTTAAAATATATTACTGATAGCTATCCTAATTTTATTAAAGCTTATAATTATAAATACAGTAACAACCCTTCTCCTAAATAACCTAATAGTAATTAGAAAAATTTGGTTCTGTTGCAAAAACTAGAATCTGAACAAAGAACTCACTAAGCTATCAACTCCGAAAAAGCTCGTTAATGGAAGTTAATTCACTCTTGTTATCATACATCGAGAATTTAAATTGTCCCTTTTCAAACAAGCACATCAATTCAAACCTTTTGATGGTCGCAAAAGCTTTTTTTATGGATTGAACAGTCTTTTTAGCTTTCCATGGCCAGCTTCTAATTAATCATTACGATATTGGATTTGTAAATCCTTAATGTTCATAGACAGCGTAGCATTCTGTTTTAATTCTTTTACTGCTTGGCCATACGCTGGATTTTTATCACTATTAATCACACTAAAATCACAAGATGGATCATTCTTTATAAATTTCTTGAGAAACCATTTAGCGGCAAGGGCATTACGCCGATGAGAAAGATAAAAATCAATGGTGTTACCATCTTCATCAACCGTTCGATACAAGTATTACCATTCGCCCTTGACTTTGACATACGTTTCATCCAGATGCCATCTTTGGAATAGCGCCTCTTCTTCTAAGTTCAGCTTTTTTTAGTTCTGGCTCATAGAACCGAACCCAATGATAAATACTAATTTGATCAATTAATATCCCGCTCCGCCATTATTGCCTTTAAATCACGATAGTTGAACCCGCATTTAAAATCAAGGATAGAATGCGTCCGAGCCGATTTTTTGAAGTCATTGAAACTACTACCGAATACCACAGCTAAAACTTTTCGAAATACCACCCTATACATTTCTATCTGTAAAGCTATACTAGCTTTTAATTTTTTATATTGGCCAATAGAAATGCTTAATTTCAATCTTTATCTCTCCAATTTTCAAAGTCTTATAGCCTATCAAGAAGCGACCTTTATCAAAGGTGGGGTTGAAGAAATATTAAAGGGCAATTACCAAAATTACAATCGATTAATGATGATATTTCATTCACCAACATTTAAAAAACAGTTGAAATTAGAAGATAGCCTACAACAGCTTATTAGTGTCATTAGTAAACAATGTCAACAAAGAATTAAAGATAACAATTGCTCGCATGCACGGGTTTTACAGGGATGTCTTTTGGGAATAGGCTGTGTTGCCATTCCACAAAGCACTATTCATTTATTTGATGAGGCTATTAAACTTAATAATACTTATGCCATGAACGAACGTGCTCTAATATATGAAAACAGAGAGAAGTGGGCGGAAGCTATTAAACTTTATGAGCAAGCTATTCAATTAGGCGATGTCGAGGCCATAAATAATTTGGCCGTTTTGTATAAATATGACAAACATGAGTTTAGTAATTTCTCTCGAGCTATTCAGCTTTTTGACCAAGCCATTCAATTAGGAAACAGTAATGCCATGGTTAATCGCGCCATTATTCATCAAAAGGGTGAAAGTGGGACAAAAAATCTTCCTGAAGCCATACGGCTTTATGAACAAGCTATTCAATTAAGTAATGCAAAGGCCATGGTTAATCGTGCTAACATGCATCAAGAAGGTCAAGGCGGCGTGAGAAATTTGCCTAGGGCTATTGAGCTTTATGAGCAAGCTATTCAATTAGAAAGTGTCGATGCCATGTATAATTGTGCAGTGGTTTATTCGCAAGGAGAATACAAGGATTTGTCAAAAGCTATTAAGCTTTATGAACAAGCGATCGAATTAGAAGATAGCTTTGCCATGAATAACCGGGCTATTATGCACCTAAAAGGTGAAGGCGGTCCTATAAATTATCCCGCAGCCATTGCACTGCTTGAAAGAGCAATTTGTCATGGACATGTATTAGCACAAAATAATCTTAAATCGATAAAAATTGATAAAATTACCGCCAAAAAGTTATTAGATTATATTTGGAATGATTTAGTAGAAGGCCAATCCTTTACAACTAATACAATCAAAATATTAAGTCAATATTGTAAAGAAGACATTATCACTCGCTTAAAAACATCCTCCCTCAGCACAAGCCTTTCATTCTTAAAGCAATTAAAAACTTATCCTAATCATTCTCTTGCTTTAGTCCTTAATGATGGACAAACAGCTCACCAAGGCCAAGAATTTAAAACTTTAATAGCACAAGCTAAAAGCCTACTTAACACACGCGTCACTTTCTTTTATGAAGGATGTAAAACTGAGGAAGGC
Organism: Legionella busanensis; assembly: GCF_900461525.1. Taxonomy (NCBI): domain Bacteria; kingdom Pseudomonadati; phylum Pseudomonadota; class Gammaproteobacteria; order Legionellales; family Legionellaceae; genus Legionella; species Legionella busanensis. Next base: position 21,787 of record NZ_UGOD01000002.1, read on the forward strand.
TCTTCCTTTAATATCTTTCCTATGGAAATCAAAGAGAAGATATTTACTTTCGTTCAACCAGGTTTTAAACAGGATAAAAAAGCCAATGATTATTTACCTAGCCTAAATAGATAGTAATTAATAGGTCGTCTCAAAAAAGAGTCGGGATGTTGCAAAAAGTGAAAAAACTATACACATTTAGCCTGGCATGATCTAATCAGCGACTGTTAACTCAGTTACAATAGCTTCTGCAAGGTCGATTTCGTAATGAACGTATTAATTCAAGTAACTCCCGACAACCTTATTTCGCCAACTGATTTATTAAAAAAAGTGAACCAGTCTGTTCATTTTTCCTTTGTTAATGAATTAACGGCGTCTTGCTATAGCCCCAGCCCTCTGTATCACAAGAGCTGTATTTTCGTATGTTACTTATTGGTTATTTATTTTCAATGCCGTCAAACCGGCGCCTAATAGAAGAAGTAAAGTATAATATTAGTTATCGGTGGATTTGTGGGTTAGCGTTAGATTCACCTATACCCAACCCTTCTTCGCTATTATTAAGGTAATAGGAATAAGTGCTTTGTTGCAAAAAAGATTAATGGTATAAATTCTCAAATTTTAAGCAAATCTAAACTATTTAAAGTTTTAATACATTATACAAAAATTTGATAACAACAATTTGGGTATAAAAACTAAAATTTAATAATTAAATATAATAATTTTTCTTATTAATCGAATTGTTTTAATAATAACTGACACTTTATCGTTAAAGAAGAAGTGTTTAGTAAGCGTTAAAACTGAACTTCCATATTACCGGGTAATAGTTAGGAAATTAATAAATGACCAAGTTAAATATTGAAAAAACTAGCAATAAGGAATCATTTAAAAATGGATTTTTTAATCATTATGTTTATCCTGCATTTCGATTTACAGAATTATCTCTTTTCGGTTATGCAAGAGACGCTTTATTTAATCAAGAAGAGCTTATTAAGAAAATATTGACTCCCATTGCACTAGAAGATAAGCAAGGGATAGCTCTTGCACGTGTAGGACCTTGGTTGCCTTTAGGGCAGACTAGATATATTGCTGTAATTGTACCCAAATCAATTAAAGATTTGGATGAGCTTTTAAAAGACTTAGAAACACAACCTGATGGCCGGAGTGTATTGAATTCATTTTCTGAGATGATAGGCCAAACTTTATCAAATAACACGGGTCATTTTGCGCGACATGAGCGACAAAAACTACTTAATTTCACTGGGAATGTTCCATTATTTTATCCAATTATCCAAAAAAACTTCAAAGAAGCATTACATGAGTGGAGTAAAAAAGAAGATAGCTTTGTTTTACTCGATGCAATTAAATTACTCATGCGTCAAACCACTTCTGAAGCAATGATAGGTAAAGATCAAAAACTGACAGAAGAAGAAAATACAAATGTGAATTTAGGCTTTAAATGGATTAAACAAAAACTTTTATTCCCTTACTCCATATCAACTGCCCTAAACTTTAACTATCAAAAGAATGTATATAAAAATGCGTCTTCAAAATTCATTGAAAAGCATATGGCAGATCTCAAAAGGGGTTTGGAGCAACCAAAAACGAATGTACTTGCTGATATTATTCGAGAAGATGAAGCAATAAAAAATGCTACCAGTATAAATCTTGAAGCTCAAATTCATGAAACAACAGATCGCGCTATGTTAATCACTGGGGCAATGGACGGAGTTTACATTAATTTAGTGGGAATCTTATTGCAGCTTATTAAGCACCCTGACGTGATAAAAAAGTTACGCTATGAACTCGATCAAAGCTGTGAAATAGATGAATCAGACTATAAAACTCTTAAAGAAAGCGATCTCAAAAATCATGAATTTAAACCTACTTATCTTGACCAAGTGATTAAAGAAGGATTACGCTATATTTCTTCGGCCCCTATCATACCTCGATATACTTCCATAGGTGTTAATAAAGGAAATATCAAACTCCCGCCTTATACAACTATTCTTATAAACATCGAAGGCTTGCATCATGATAAAAAATTCTGGGGTGACGATGCAGATACTTTTAATCCAGATAGATGGTCAAGAGAAAGAATTAAAGAGGTTAAACAATTTAAGGATGAGCATTTCTTACCATTCTCCACAGGGCCACGCCCTTGCCCAGGGATAAAAGTTGGTATCTTATCGTTAAGAACTTTTATTAGTGAATTAATCCTTAATTATGATTTAATCGCTAGTCCAAATCAGGCCGAACCTATCGTTGATCCAACCTCAGCGTTGGTTGTGGATATTGGCCCAGGTTTTAAGGTTTCCTTAGAAAAGCGTATTTCACCTGTCAATGAAATAGTAACAAGCTACTCGATGTGACCATAAATAAAAAATAGCGATAAATTGACGCTATCAAGTTAAATTAGAAATTCCAATCAATATATTTTAAATTTGTTCAAAAAAGCAGACCAAAATCAACTCCCTTTTTACCATAAAATATTTGGATTTAGGCTGCCGTTTTATTATGGATTACATAATTGCTCTATTTTCAAGTGCAATCTTTAATGGAAATATAAGTATAGTACTTGAGGCTTTCATCAAAACTGAAACTAATATAGGTATATTATCTGAAGATATACCTATTACAATGTGACATAATAAAATTAATTCTCTTAAAAATTCATGGAAGTCAAAATAGCAATGTATTTCTGCACGAATTTTTTATATCATCTTTCTCTTCGATTTGAAGTAAAATTCTAACCAATGAATAAGTATTTTGTCCTTCATTAAGCCTTCGATATTAAAGTTTTTTAAATACTGATTTTTTACTTCCTCATCCTTACTTATTTTTAATATATATTTTAACTTACTCCTTTAGATTATTAGTTATAGTATAAATAAAGTTTGATTAATAAAATTTTACAAAGATTTACCAAGAATATTAATAATTAGAATGGCTTTAAATTAAAAGAGATATTAAATTTTTTAAAATGACGTCCTAAATTTATGAAGTTCTAGAAGGCTGAATTGAGTAGACGGTATTGCGAAGCTATAAAGTCTATGAAACAAACTCCATATGTATGCTTGAAACAATACCATCAATTCCTATTTTCATTTACAGATAATTGTATTGTTTGATGATTTACTTTCTGTTGTTTCTGCTAGAGAATTAAATGAATCACGTAATGAGCTTTCTATTTTCTGTTTAAATTCAACTGTGTTTTGATAAAAAGTATTTAATTTATCTAATTGATTTATTCTCTGGATATTCTGTTCTACCAATGAATCAGCTTTCCTTACAAGACTTTTGGCATACGAATAAATGCCTTTATGTTTTTCTATACTTTTCTCAATCTTTTCGCTCCCTTCTTCTGCAATATCTATAGTTTTATCACACTTTTCGTTCAAATAACGCATAAAAAAACTTGCTGTACTACCTACAGCGGTAAGAGCTGAGTACAATGTTTTTTTACTTGGATTTGTGAGTAAGTCTTGAGTGCTTGAATGAGTTTCAGGAATACTATCTGTCAATTGTTGCAAATTAGTCTTAATAGAGCCTGTCGCTTTAAACTGCTCATGCATTTGTATTACATTATCTTTTTGTTTTTTAATCAAGCTACTAGTATTTTCTATAGTTCTTGCGAAAAAACTCTTACCTTGGGTATCTAGAGTTTGTGTTAGCGTTTGTAGTTTATTTTGAAACCTATTAATTTCTTTATCTAATGTATGAATCTCTTCCTTAACCGGATTAATAATTACGGCTTCGGTTATTTTTGTAACAACTACCCCTTTTGCCTTTTCTACAATGAATTCTTCGATTTGCTCTTTTATATCTTCCTCTTCTTTTTTTAACTTGCCAACCTGTTCACTAATAAAATTCTGACCACTATCAAGCATAGCTTGTACTTTTTTTGTGGATTCATTCCATGGTGAAGTTTTATCATGCTTCTTAACCATCAAGTCGCATTCAGCTATGATATAATCAAGCTTCTTCTCCCACCTCTCAATTTCGGAAGAAGTTACCGTTTTTTTCTGCTCTGGCATAATAAATATCTCTACAACTTAATAATTATCAGCCCATTGTAGGAAAGCAAAATTATAAGAATATTAAGTAAACATAATGTTTTTTTTTAAATCAATTAAATTTTTTATTATGTTTGTTAAGGTATTAAGCTCAATTATATTAGCTGCTTATTGAACAAAAGCAGCCATTTTACTCTCAACTCTATTTTTAGAATAGAGTTCCTAAAATTATGATTTGAGGTCCTGACTATAATTTGAGGACCTCTTCAATAACCATATGCATTCTGTAAGTTTGTATTTATTTGGCAGAAAAATTCAATATTTAATTGGCATACAACCATTGTTATCACACCCATTATGTAAAAAATAATCCAGGCTATTAAAATCCATCGATGATCTGGCAATATTTTGATGGCTCCTTGGAAGTGCCGTGTTGCCCCATGCTTATTCGCATAGGTTTATTTGTATCATCGATTTATGCTGAACTTGCCTGACATCCTTGTCTCATATCGTTTTTTATTTAGCTAATGCAGATAAATAGTCCAAAACCCAATACATTTTTTTATTAAGTTCAGCAAAATCAATAGATAGTAAGTGTGATACCTCCTGAATGTAATTTCCAGGCTTTAGATCGTTAGGGCAATTATTAATCATATTTTGAACCAGTTCTTTGGTCATTTCCATATGAAATTGAAGTGCATATACTCGATCACCATATCGAATTGCTTGTCGTGGACATCCGTTGCTTGCAGCTAATAATATGGCGCCAGCAGGAATAGCTGGCATGTCATTATGCCAATGCATTACATCAAATATTTTTGGGAAAAAACCAAAAATTGGATCTTGTTCACCTTCGTTTGTGAGCTGAACAGGGAAAATACCTATTTCTTTATTTGGACTAGGTTCTGTTTTAGCACCTAAACTTTCAGTGATTAGTTGTGCACCTAAACAAATGCCCAATACTGTTTTTTTGTTATTGATAGCTTGTTGAATCAAAGCAACTTCGTCTCGTAAATAAGGATATTTATCCAATTCCATTGTGCTTTGTGGACCACCCATAATGATAAGAAAGTCTATTTCAGAGAGATCTGGTAGCTTTTCTCCCTTATAAGTATGAGTAAAATTAATCTGATACCCTCTTTCAATTGCCCAGCTCATAATCGCGCCGGGGTTTTCAAAGGGTGCATGTTGGATAAGCTGTATCTGCATTATACACCTACATTTATAGAGTTAGCACCCATAAGTCGTCTTAGCTCTTCAAGTGACTCACCTACTAACGGTTTAAGTGGATGGCGTGGAACACCTGCATTCAAACCTCTAAGAATAAGACCTGCCTTCACTGTAGTTGCCAATCCTCTGTTCACAATAAAACGCAGTAAAGGCAACATTGAATAAAACAATTTGCGGGATTCCTGCAAGTTTCCCATTGCCACCGTCTCATATAAGGCTGCTGGTTGCGTATCAATTAAATTCGGCGCAGCGCTACACCAGCCTATCGCACCGGCAGCCAGAGCCTCTAGGGCCAAGGTATTACTACCATTATAAAATGGTATTTCACCATCGCTTTCATAAAAGAGGGTATGCATCCGTTGAATATCGCCGGAGCTCTCCTTTATCATGGTAATATTATCTATTTCTCGTGCCAACTTGAGTAACAAAGCCGGAGACATATCTAAACCACTAGTAGAGGGATTATTGTAGACCATTATTGGTAAAGAAGTTTTTTCTGCAATCGCTGCAAAATAATCATATATTTCTTGTTCGCTTAATTTCCAATAGGAAATAGGAATTATCATGAGAGCATCAGCGCCTATTTTTTCAGCATATTGAGCTTTACGGATTGCAGCAGACGTTGTTAGCTCACTTATTCCAATAATGACAGGAATATAGTTTGCGACTTTTTGAACACCCTTGAGAGCAACGAATTGCCACTCCTCCTCACTCAGATAAGCACTTTCACCAGTACTTCCCAAAAAACTGATAGCAGAAGGAGCTGTTAAAAGTAAATGATCTGTCACTTGATCGAAAGCTTCTAAATCGAGGCTATTATCATCTTTCGAAAAGGGAGTAACAGCATAGGCAATGATTCCGTTAGGTGGGTTAAACATTATTGTTATTTCCTATAGTTAAATGACTCTCTTCGCGAATTGCCAGACAGCCAAGATTTTGCAGCATAGGCGCATTTTCACATGCCAGATATTTTGCCGATTTTTGGCTATCTTGATTCACATGGTGATGCCATGCCCAAACAGGGATATAAATTGCATCGCCTTTTTCCCATTCCACATAAATGTCTTCAATGACACTGTAGCCTTTACCCTCCAATACAAACAATATCGTCTCATAAGTATGGCGATGACGATTTGAACGCCCATCAGGATCTAAGCTTCCAATTGTTATGCTTATAGCATGGGAAGGTAAATCCACAAAGTGTACCGGATGTTTACGTTCTGCTGAATAATTCGTATTTTTGCCATTGCCCTCCACATTTTGGTGCTTTAATTTTTCGGCTAATTCCACAACAATTGTTGGTGGCGTTTTATCAAAATCTGCAGAATGAAATTTTTTCATGACAGACATGCTCTCCCCTCTACTGGTATTAAAGAACTAAAGTATAAAAATAAACTGTTTGCTATTTCTAATACTTTAGACCTATATTGCTATAGGTTAAACTTATGATGAGATTAAACAGATGGAATTACGGCATTTGCGCTATTTACTTGCTGTCTATGAACAACGAAATTTTACAAGAGCATCTGAGTTATTGTATGTTTCACAGCCTACCTTATCGCAACAAATACGCGATCTTGAAGAGGAGCTCGGATGTTTGTTATTTCATCGAGAATACCACCAGCTTATTCCCACTGATGCAGCGGAAATTGCCTGTAACTATGCAAAAGAAGCTCTTGGAGTTGTGCAAGAATTAAAGAATAGCTTACTAGAAATGCAAGGCCTTCGACGCGGGTGTCTAAAACTTGGCGTCATACAAACATTCAATGCTTTTTATCTTTCAGAAATTCTCAGTCAATTCTTGGAAAAATGGCCTGAAATTGACATCGAAGTCGAAGAGCTAGCTAACAACGACATTAGCAAGGCAATTCTTGCTGGTCGTCTACATCTGGGAATCGGTTTTACTGCTTCTGATAATCGTATGCATAAGCATAAACTCTATGATGAAGATATTTTGATTGCATGCAACACAAGACATCGTTTTGCACAGTATTCTGAAATAAACATTCAAGAGCTAGCAGATGAAATGTTTTTAACCTTGCCGCAACAATTTAACATTCGTCAATGGGTTGATGAGTTAATGGCGAAGCATCGAGCTGTTCCTCGACGAATTATTGAATTTAACACCATCATTGCCATTCTTGGCGCCTTACATAAAATTAATGGTGTTGCCATTCTACCTGCAGTTACTAAACGCGCTTTGCCAAATAAAGGATTGCATTTTGCACGCCTTCTACCTGCACTACCAATGCGCAGTGTTAGTTTGCATCGTCTGCCTAGCAGCAATTGTATTCCCTTAGTAAGTGCTTTTGAACAACATTTACTGCTAAGTTTTAAGTAGCTGGAGGTTCTTTTGGTTTTTAATGTAATAAGCCATACCATCCACTGATCAGGTAAATTTAACACCATTTAAGCGGTTGATGCGAATCATTTTCTAAAATAATTAGTTCAAGGGGCTCTGTTGCAAAAAATTTTCTACTTTTTGAAAGTGGAATTTTAAAGTTAATTATTAGCTATTTTTTCTCTTAAAGTGGTAATTTAATTAACTGGTTTATATCTCTTCAGTTTTATCAGTGGCAAATATTTTTTTGATTCTTACTAAATTAACTTTTTTGCAACATATATGAACCATCCGTGCGCCAAGATAAGCCTAACTGGTCTTGCAGGTGAAAGTCCTGTCATAGAAGGAGAACCGATTCCACTATGTAGCGAGTCTTGCGTCATTGTAGGTAACGAAAATGACGAAGCGTAGACAGCGAAACTGGCGAGCCAAAACCCGTTAAGGGTGAACGGTAGATAACCTCGAAATCATACATAGGTGAGAGCAGATAGGTTGGATGGCCTAGCAAGCAATAGATGGTCTGCAGCAACTAAATCGGGATGCAAACTATCTCTCCCCGGGGTCGAAGACGTTAGCGAGCCAGTAGAGATGAGTTGAGGAACTTGGGAAGTCCATGAGTTTCTACAAGGATTGTAGTACATGAAGTTCAAGTGGCGGTCCCACAAGGCTTCAAGGAAGGACTTATGGATGGCGGAGTCAGCTGTAGTAGTGAGGAAGCGAGTAATGATCGTGGAGCAAAGAGCTGACAGATAGTGATAGCGTGATAGAGACACTTATGACCGTACCAACAGATGACGGACAACAAAAGACAACGAAACTTGAACGCATAGGTAAGCGGGCAAAATTTAAGAAAGATACTGTGTTCAATAACATTGGACATGCAGTTGATCTGGATTTGCTCTGCGAATGTTACCGAGAGCTGGACGGAAAGAAAGCTGTTGGTATAGATGGTGTCAACAAAGAGTTCTATGGGAGAAATCTAGAGGAGCGCTTGCAAGATCTTCTAGCACGAATTCATAGAAACGCATACAAGCCTCAAGCTACACGGTTGGTTGAAATACCGAAAGAAGACGGAAGCAGTAGGCCACTGGCGATTGCTTGTTTTGAAGACAAGATTGTACAGAAGGCAGTATCGAAGATACTAACTGAGGTATTTGAACCACAATTTCTTCCTTGTTCTTATGGATACAGGACAGGCACAAATGGGCATGAGGCGTTGCGCGCTTTGATGAAGTACAGCAATCAGAATCTGGATGGAGCAACACTGGAAATAGACCTCAGTAAGTACTTCAACTCGATACCGCATGCAAACTTGCAGGGTATCTTGCGAGAAAAGATTACAGATAAGCGTTTCCTGAAACTGGTAGAGAGACTAATTCGAGCACCTGTAATGGTGAACGGAAAAGCAGAGCTCAATAGGGTCGGTTGTCCTCAAGGTTCAATTATTTCGCCAATCTTATCGAATATTTATCTGCATGATGTGATAGATAGCTGGTTTGCAGAAATTAGCAATAGTCACCTAAAGGGAAGAGCAGATATGGTAAGGCTTGCAGATGATATGGTGTTTGTATTTCAGTTTAAGCAAGAGGCGGAAAGATTCTACAAGGTATTACCCAAACGATTAGAGAAATTTGGACTGAAACTACACGAAGATAAATCAAGTCTAATTCAGTCTGGAAGCAAGGCAGCAAAAGAAGCGGACAAAAGAGGAGAGCGTATACCCACATACAAGTTCCTTGGATTTGTATGTTACTGGGGTAAAGGCCGAAATGGCCGGTGGCGCTTAAAATACAAAAGTCGGTCAGACCGTTTTGTAGGAAAACTCAATGGGCTTCGAAAATACCTCAAGGATAGTCTCAATCAAGAAACACACCAGGTGCTAGGATTGTTATTGGGTGGGTCAATTATCACGCTATTTCCGATAACCAACGGCAAGTAAGTGCATTCATTTTATTAAGCAAACGCGCCTTATTCAGCTGGATAAACCGAAAGGGTGGAAATAGAAACATGAACTGGTCGAAGTTCGGAAACCTTATGAAAAGAATAAACTACCCCCATAACTTCAAGACTACATCGATGTTCGTAACTTGCTGAAATGGCACTATCGGGAGCCGGATGCGGGAAATCTGCAAGTCCAATTCTGAGAAGGGGTTCACTGGGGTGACCTGGTGGATCTACTTAACCTTATTGCAAGCTAATTTATAACGATGAAATAGGTTTTTAAGTTGCAGTCATCTATTCAGCGTCGAAACGAAGCTTGCGCTCTGATGTAAAATCCGCACTCTTTGTCCTCATCAGCGCCGTGGCATCAACGTACCGTGTTGCAAAGCAGGGTTTCAAAGAGTTGGTCTAACCTATCAACCATCATTAAAATTAACTAAAGCAAACTGGTGATACTTATTATTATGTTAATTTTGGCTGCTAACTATTGAGTATTAAGCAGCTGCCTTTTGTTGATTGCTATTAAATTCATGACCTGTTTTTAATAGCGACCAAATGATTCGTGCATTTTTATTAGCTAAAGCCACAGCTGCTTTATTAAGACTAAGCGTCTCTTTTTTGCGAGTTAACCATTCGCCATATTGACTATCCCTGTTTTTGCACCGACAATGTGCTGCTCTTGCACCGTGGATTAATAAAGTACGTAGATACCTATCCCCACGTTTACTAATACCCAGTAACAATTGTTTATTACCGCTCAATGATTGCCTTGGAACCAACCCTAACCAGGCAGCCATATGGCGCCCATTTTTAAACGCATTGGCATTGGGGACAGCGGCAACCATGGCGGTGGCAGTTACTTCACCAATACCAGGTATAGATAGAAGACGTCTGCACTGGTCGTTCTCTTTGCAAATCAGTTTCACTTTCTTTTCTATTTTTTTGAGCCTTTCTTCCAGCTCGATTAATTCATCATAAAGGTCTTGCATTAGCTCGCGTGATGAGGCGGTTAATTCATTACCCCTATCGTCAATGATTGCGCGTAAGTGACTTTTAACTTTTAATGCTTCTTGTGGAATTGCTATGCCATATTCTAAATTTAATCCTCTGATTTCATTGATTAATGCTGTCCTATTCTTAACTAATCGATTGCGTACTCGATGTAACGATTGAATATCTTGTTGCTCTACTTGCTTAATCGGTACAAAGTGCATCGATGGACGACTTGCCGCCTCAACAATCCCCTCTGCATCATTGGCATCATTCTTATTCGTTTTCACAAAAGGCTTTACAAATTGTGGGCTAATTAATTTTACACAATGGCCATAACGCTGAAATACACGAGCCCAATAATTAGCGCCACCGCAAGATTCCATAACAATAGTACATAACGGTAAATTAGCGATGTAAGCCGACAATTTTTCTCGACCAATTCGTTGCTTTAATACCCGTTTGCCTGAACTATCAATACCATGTAATTGAAAAATAGTCTTGGCTATATCGATGCCTAATACGTTAATATTCATTCGAATCTCCCATCCAGTTTCAAATTTACCAATTCGAATACTAAGCTGCTAACAACACGTTGCCAACTTAGTGGGTGGGATGGTTCATTTGTATATTGAAATTATCTTTTCATAAAGTGAAGAGAGGTCCATTAGAATTGATCATTGTATTGGACCGGATGGAGGTACTGAGGGTTCATTTGAGGATAATGCCTCGTAATGTAGTCGTAGTACTCCATCCTATTTTTTGTTAGCTCCGAACAGATGTGAGGGGATAGTGCCCCGTATTATCGCAAGTGTGGAGAAACAGCTTTCAAGTATACAACAGAGTAATCTAAATGAATAAAAAAATAGTGGCAATTGATGTAGCAAAATCTGAATTAGTTATTTACTCGGAAGGTAACTATACCACCATAGCGAATGAAATGACCGCCATTAGGCATTTTTTTGCTCCCTATAAGCATAAACAAATAACTTTATGTGCTTTTGAGGCAACAGGAGGCTATGAGAAAAAACTAATTGATTGTTATGAGGAGCTGCGCTTACCTTATCGCATGCTGCACGCAAATCATATTAGGGCTTATGCTAAAGCATTAGGTATTCTTGCTAAAACAGACAAACTTGATGCAAAAGTTATCCATGATTATGCCATGGCTGTTTCCGTAGACGCTGTAAGCTCAAAAAATGAAAACCAAGATATTAGTGACTTGTTAAATCGGCGAGAGCAACTTACTGCTATGCGTATTGAAGAGTCAAATCGATTAGAAACGATGACCAATAAAGTGCTTATTAAATCATTTAAAGCCCATATTAAATGGATTGAAAAACAAGTAGACACTATTGAAGCGCAATTAGTTGAGTGTGTAAACAGAAACGATTCAGTTAAGTTTTTATTTGAGCTCTATACCTCTATTCCAGGTATTGGGCTAATCACAGCGCTTCGACTAATAGCAGACTTACCCGAATTGCTTACACACACTGATAAGCAATTAGCAGCCTTAATAGGTATTGCACCCATGAATAACGATAGTGGTAAGATGCGTGGTTATCGTCGGATAATAGCAGGGAGAGCTAAAATTAGGCGCCTATTATACTTAGCGACTATCTCAGCAATAAAATGCAACCCACTGATTAAATCTTTTTATAATAAGCTCAAAAGCAAGGGTAAACCTGGAAAAGTAGCCATCATAGCAAGCTCAAGAAAGCTATTAACCGTCCTAAGAAGCAAAGCTCAAAATAAGATCCCTTGGGTCTCTATCTTTAGTTAAATAGCTTAAAAATACTTGTTTTGGAATACAGATGCTACATTAGAGCCATAACAACAGGTCGTCAACTCAGCAAGCAGGGTGTTTAATTACATTAGAGCTTAAATAAAATTAAATTGGAATATAAGTGCGATATTGGTGTTAAATAAGTTCTTTTATTCTTAATTTTTTTTATTCACAAATTCAAACCTATAGCTTAAGCTAGCTTTCATGTATTTTTTTAGACTTGCTTTATCCTTCTAAATAGTTTTGCATGAAAAAAGTATGCGGCTCTAGAGAGATTGATTTAAATTAAAGGAATAATTATGTTTACTAAAAAAGAAAAAATTTACGAGCATGTTCGTTCTCACTGTACCGAACTTAGCGCTGTAAATAGCAAGTTAGAAGCACTTCGGGAAAGAAAAAATAAAATAGAGCTTACGGCACAAGCAAATGGCTTAATGTCAAAGGATTATAAAAAGTTTTATCTTTTAGATAATTTTATAAAAAAGATTGATTCGTTAATGGAAAAATTTAATAACACAATGCCGAATAAACTAAAGGATAAAGAATTAGTTGAAATAAAAGGCCTACTTCTTAATATATGGAATGAAATTGGAAGTCTGCATGTAAACCAATTTATTACTTTATTCACGCCTAGAAATAATCAACGTCAAAATGTAAACAATTTTTTTCATCGCTCTACAACGTTATTAAGTGCCACTGCAGGAACTATTTTATTTGGCCCATTAGCAGGAGTCGGATTTTATTTTGGTGGTCACATTTTTAGTAATCTTACTCAATACATAACAGGCTTGTCGAGCACTACTCCTAAATCAGCAATTGATATGTTAGAACTTATTGCAGAAGTTACAACGTCAATCACTGGTATTGATAGGTCATTAAATGTGAAAGAGCAGTTTTTGGGGAAATCAACCTTTTCAAACCTTGAATGGATTGACGCAGAAAAAGTTGTGAAACCAGATACTATTTATTTACTGCATAACCGCCAATTAGACATATTAGAATGTATTACTTTAATAAAAGATAGAGAATATAGACTTAATTTAACAGATTATTTGAATGACGAAGAAAAGAAAATATTAAACTTGAGAAATTTACCCTCGCAAATGCCCACAGGTATGCCGCAGATCTTAGCTATTTTAGTTGCATTTGTTAGATTTGGTTATTCAAATTGCCTAAATCCCACGTCAGATATCGAAATAAATTTTACTCTAAATCTAAAATGAGAGATAGCGAGTACTGATTATTGGATGAAATTTGTTTTAAATATACAATAATTTAAGATGAGAAGCTGATACATGATTTAAGCAACTTAAGCCCTAGTCTCGCGCCTTTAAAAAATATCAAATTGCACTTGGTGTAATAGGTTGCAATCTTACAAAGGGTCGTTTAATAAGAGTTAGAGATTAAAAGTTTTATCGATATCTTTTATTAATTTTAATTTGACAAAATAAAAATTTGCGCAGTTAGAGTCAACGACTCAAATATCTTATATGAATACTAAGATTAACTTGCTATTAAACTATGAAAACATTAAATTTCCCTAAATGATAATTTCAAGAATCAGTTATGAAAGCAACTCTACTCTTACCTAATGACTATAGGAAAATAAAGCAATATATAATTGAACAAATTAATGCCTGGCAAATTTCAATTAATGATTATGAAGATAAATATAATAAGAATTATTTTAATAAGACAACTCTGCTTTATGCTTGGCATCAAGCCTTTGAACGAATAAATAGTTTTTTATTGTCCGATAAAAAAATTGATTGTTTTATCATCACTGATAATAATGAGGAATTACAAGGTATCGCATTTGGAGCGAAACGATATTATGGAAATGCGACAGATGCATTGTCTTTATTTGGTAGGCAAAAAATAATACCGTCTTACCATATACACGACATCTTAACAGCGCCATGGAATATCTTAGCTAGGGCCTTTAAAGAAACAGACGAAAACCTTCAGGATAAACACAAAAAAATAGGTACAGCTTTAATGAAATTGATAGTTACTCACGCTATGACAGAGGATGTTAAACAAATCGTAGCTGATATTGATGCTCCTTTTGATTCAGGGGAATTTTTTAGTAAATGTTTTTTCGAACAAATTACCCCTGTCCTGGGTTTGACTTACCAACTCTCTCAAAAAAATTTTTCTGAAGTTGTTAATAAACTTGAAATTAATAAGGAAGATTCGTGTAGTACTAAATATTCTACTTTCAATGTGATAGACGATTATCCTATTCATACTGAGTCATTAAATCTATAAAAGGCTTTCATGTCCTTAGTTGGTCAATGAATCGTTTTCAAAATCCCAATTAAACATTTGTAATGTGAAATAGTTGTTTAGGCTCTGTTGTCTTACACTGGCGTCTAAAAGCTGATGATTTAACATGCTTTTCCAGGTCCTTTTTATTATTGAATTTTCTTAAGATGAGTAACAGGAAATTGCCAGTAGACGTATTATTAGCGTTACGTAAAAAAGTAGTCTATGCGGTCGTGCATCATGGTATTAAAAAAACCGGGGCCGCAAAGTTATTCGGATTTAGCCTCACGTCAGTTGATCAAATATGTTCGAGAATTTGAGTTAAAGGGTGAGAGCAATTTTGACTATAGAAAATGTGGTATCAAGGAGTCAGCGCGGTGTTTTTTTTATCAGCAGTTCAAATTGAAGCCTTATTAAAGACTCTGCTAGCACATACGCCTGACGAGATTCGTCTTGATTATATTTTTGAGGGTAGGACCTATGGTCTTGTCAACCAAACGCCTGTTATAAAAAAGACAGGAAGTCGTTTTAAAGTTAATATGCTTGTAGCCATTAGTCTGCAGGGATTTATAAATTGGATGGTGTTTGAAAATAATTGTGACAGGATCAAATTTATCGAGTTCTTGGGTAGATTACGCCACCAGGTCAAACAGAAAGTGTTTTTGATTGTTGATAATCATCGATTGCATCATAGTAAAAAAGTACAACACTATGTTGAGACCTATAAACAGGAAATAGAAATTTTTTTTACCTCTCTATTGCCCAGAGTTAAATCTGCAAGAATTAGTCAATCAGCATGTCAAAGCGAATGCTTGCTTAGTGAAGCTGGCCCATTGTATAGATGACTTACTCATAAACATCCGACTTTACCTGATTGACTATAAATGTAGGCATAAATGGTTTCATGGGAGATAACGCATTGGCCTGCTGACCTTTTAAGTCAGCCTGCAATTTGTTGAGGTGACCAGCCTTCTTTTAAGCGCTCAATGACTACTGATTTTAGCCAAGGGTTTCTATCTAACTTA
The DNA here is from genome assembly GCF_900461525.1 of Legionella busanensis. Lineage (NCBI taxonomy): Bacteria > Pseudomonadati > Pseudomonadota > Gammaproteobacteria > Legionellales > Legionellaceae > Legionella > Legionella busanensis. The sequence goes on from NZ_UGOD01000002.1 coordinate 37,360, forward strand.
TAGCCACGATGATATCTCTTGGCTAAATATTGTTGACAAGCCCAATCAGGGCGGTAGCCATGACGATTACTGTTACGTTCTAACTCCCTGTAGATTGTCGCTTTATGAAAGCCTAAGTAACTCGCGATTTCTGCTATCGATTTACCTGAAAAAATTCAATACGATCTTTTGTGCTTAAATGACGATAATGGTTTCCCATGCGAATACCTATCTACTTATTAGTCATAGTACTCTACAATAGCATTACTTATAACTGGTTCTTAAATAGAAATTCGCACTTAGAGGCTGAAATTACCTTAATTATCAGTCACACTTCAAGGAAGATTCTGGCAAATATTAGTAACTTCTTCAGGCGCAGTCTGATTAAAACTATTATCACCTTTTTTAGCTTTAGAGTCCTATTGTCATTTTATTTTCCTTTTTTTTAACTCCTAAATAAAAAATTTATGCACTGCCAAATCAATAATCAAACTTAATATTTGACAATGTGCAACAAACGAAAGTGTTGTTTAATTAATTGCTTATTTTTTGCCAGAGCGATAAAATTGGAACTAAATAGCAGCAAATTTAAGGCGTAATTATGTATCAGATACCTATCATTGAAATGGCTAAGTTAGGACAAACCGAAGCAATTATCGAATGGTTAAATACTTATACTCAAAAGAACGACCTTTTAAACATTGATGAAGAAGATGACGAAGGAAATTACGCTATTCTGATTGCAGCTCGTCGCAATGATTTAGAAACGCTCAAAATTTTGGTTGACCACGGTGCAAATCGTGATGTGGCTGATGTGTATGGGCGTAATGCCCTGTATTGGGCCAAAGAAAATGGCAATGCTGAGATGCAAGTTTTATTAAAAGCACCTGCAAAAAAAATGTCTGAAGATGAATCTATGACAACAGAAAATTCATCACCCTTTAAAACTATTTCAGAAAAACCTGAAGAAATTCAGTCAAATGTTGATAAAAGTGAGGGATTAGCTTTGTATGAGCCTCGATTTAAGTGCGTAAAAATACCCTCGAGTGACAACAGTACTGCTAGCCAACGAAGCCCCTTACAATTCCAAAGCATGTTTAGAAAGAGTGAGGACGATTATGCAGCCCAAGCGTCAGCTGGTTTTCTTGAAGACACGGCTGACGAAGAGCCTTTTTCATTAACTCTTTAATTTACTAATAATACCCAAGCTTTATTTTTGGCTCCAATGTAGCATCTGTATTCCAAAACAAGTATTTTTAAGCTATTTAACTAAGTATAGAGACCCAAGGGATCTTATTTTGAGCTTTGCTTCTTAGGACGGTTAATAGCTTTCTTGAGCTTGCTATGATGGCTACTTTTCCAGGTTTACCCTTGCTTTTCAGCTTATTATAAAAAGATTTAATCAGAGGGTTGCATTTTATTGCTGAGATAGTCGCTAAGTATAATAGGCGCCTAATTTTAGCTCTACCTGCTATTATCCGGCGATAACCACGCATCTTCCCACTATCGATGTTCATGGGCGCAATACCTATTAAGGCCGCTAATTGCTTATCGGTGTGTGTAAGCAATTGAGGTAAGTCTGCTATTAGTCGAAGCGCTGTGATTAGCCCAATACCGGGAATAGAGGTATAAAGCTCAAATAAAAACTTAACGGAATCGTTACTGTTTACATTCTCAACCACGAGTTTCGCACTTATCTAAAAAGGATTAAAATGTTATTGAAGTTGATAAGAAGCCTAAGCTTAAGATGTCTCGTCATCATTGTACAAAAGAATTATATAAAGCCTTTTTGCAAGCAAGCAGTATACGTTATTCAGGGTTAGCCTTATCTGAGGTAAGTCCTAGTAAATTATCGCATGATAGTGTTAGTCGCTTTTTAGGGGATAAAGCCTATAAACCAAGTAGTGTATGGCAACTTGCAAAGCAAGAAATTAGGTTATCAGAGCCGAGTATACTCATTGGCGATGATACTGTTTTAGCAAAACCGCGCAGTAAAAAGATAGAGTTGGTTAATTATCAATACTCAGGTAATGCCCATGATGTCATTACAGGTATTGGGTTGCTTAATTTAGTTTGGCATGGGTTAGAAAGCGAAGAAACTCTTCCTGTGGATTATCGTATTTATGATAAAAATACGGATGGGAAAACTAAAAACACGCACTTTTGTGAGATGTTGTCATTAGCCAAATCGCGTGGATTAACGCCCCAGGCCGTGGTGATGGACGCTTGGTATTCGAGCTTAGATAATCTTAAGGCAATTCGCTCTTATGGTTGGATTTGGGTCACTATTTTAAGAAAAAATCGCATTGTTAATAGAGACATCAAGTTAGAGACGCTTGATATTCCCGAAGAAGGGCTTTCAGTGCACTTATGTGGCTATGGTTGGATTCATGTATTCAAGTTTGAGGCAAAAAATGGCCGCATTGATTATGTTGCAACTAACATGGACAATCCTACGTGAAACAGCGTTAAGCATATCATTAAGGCACGTTGGTCTGTTGAAGTTTATCACCGGGAAATTAAGCAAACCTGTGGTATTGAGCGCTGTCAGGCACGCACAGGCCGAGCGCAACGAAATCATATATTCTTAGCCATTGCTGCTTGGTTTGACATGCATAAACGGCGTATTGCTAATCATTTTACCCTCTACCAACAACAATGGGATGTAATCAAAACCGCTATTCAAAAGCACATTACTTATTTAATGGTTAAGCCTGTTTAAGCAAAAGCGCGAAACTCGTGCTTGGTACCAAAAACGCAGAGCGACAAATACGTGAATTAACTCGTTTGTATGTAGATGAGGATGGTTTGCTTGATATTTCATACATTTCTAAAGTGTATCAAGCTAAAATAATAGGTTGATTAAACTCCAATGATAAAATAGGTTTTGTAATCGAGTATTGCGTAAAACTATTATCATTTGATAACTTTTTACCAAGATCGGCCTGGACCTGAGATTACTTCGTTCATTTTAGCACATTAACTTAAATAGTATAAAAGGTATTTCCAAGATTTAAAATACTTTATTTATTTAAAGATCGTTAATTAAAGAACGGGTTATTTTACTCTCTTAGCTAGGAACCTATAAAACGTGAATTCGACATAAAATATATTTGCTATATTTTATGTCGAATATAAGCTATTTTCTCTACCTGTCGCAAACTCGGCCAAGAAGCGCTTAAGCTACATACTAGCTCTGAGGTAATTGGTGTCCTGACTCTTTAGCCCCATGAATTAACAATGCTGCTGCGTTCGCACCGAAAGTTTAATCATAACTAAACCCTCCCCTAATCGACATTTAATAGCTAATGTTGAAGCTTCAGAGGGATTGAAATATTATATAGCCTCTTTAATATCAGGAAATTTAACCAAATAGCGATGGTCTTCCTTAGCAAAGGAAATACGAATTGCGACTTCCATAAAATTAGGTGTCGCTTATAATCCTAATATATCAAAAAAGATATATGGAGTTAACTTGCCACGGTTAATAGAAAAACGCCGATTCAAACCCGATTGGCGATAAAAGACTTATCCCTCTACAAAAAAACTGGGTGACTATTTATGGCTTTCGATATAACTCAGTGCAGCGTCTGCCAGGAAAGAAGAGCGATTTTTTATGGCATGATTTTTGGCATATAAATCAATAAGGCTTAAAATACGCTCAGGCATAGTGATATTAATCCGCTTTGCTTTACCTGATATTTCGCTTAAGTCAATATCTAACAATGCCCACACACCACCTTGAAATCCCTCGTCATTAATCCAGTTATCAAGAGCACTACCTACTGGAATAGGCTCATTATCCATGAGCAAGCCTTCCAAATGACATTCAATGGCCTCAATGGCATTAGTTAACGCCTCATCATACGTGCTACCGGCAGAATAGCACCCAGGGATATCCGGAACAATTACGCCAAAATCACTTTGCTCATCTTTATGTATCACAATAGGATATCTCATATTATATCCTCCTTCTTAAGTCCTGCTTGTTTAAAAATGCTGGTTACAGTTTTTATAGGTAAATCTTTTTTAGGGTGAGGTACGGTTACCCTGCCTTTTTTAGTAAGATGCTTAAACTGACAATGACTGCCCTTTTGGTGGCATTGTACCCACCCATCACGTTCAAGTATTTTTATTATGTCTGCACTCTTCATTATTTGAATTATACACAATATACACACAAATACAAAATTTTGACTACCGCCGGAGTATACTATGGCGATTTAAATAATTATCAGTCATGATAGAACGGCTGCTTGTCTAAGATGACGTTTCTTAACATACATGTTAAGGCCGATATGATTACTATAACCTAAATAGGAAGCAATTTTTCTAACCGATAGCCCTAATTTTAATAACTCTCTAATTTTATCGACATCTTTATCGAACTTACTTTTCTGAATCGTTCCTTTGGGCTTACCTAGACGAATACCTTCTCTTCGTTTACTGGCAAGCGCCTCTTTCGTCCGCATACTAATTAAATCTCGCTCAAGTTCAGCAAACAGTGAAAAAAGCGTAATCATCACTTTAGAGGTCATATCATGCTGCTTCATATCAAGGCCTTGTTTGATAGCAATGACTCGAACTTGTTTTTTTATTAACTCATTGATAAGCCCAATCACTTCTACCGTACTTCGACCTAGGCGACTAAGTTCTGTAACAATGAGGGTATCAGCATCATTAAGAACAGAAAGCATTTCGTCAATTCGCCGCTCTTTAATCGTCTTCCGACTGGAAATCGTCATTTGGATAAAATCATCCACTACTAATTTATTTTTCTTAGCAAACTCATAAATTTCTAATTTTTGATTGTTCAAATCTTGTTTATCTGTTGATGCTCGAATATAAGCGATGGTTTTGGCCATAATTTATCCATTTACGATGTATGTTAATAATTAACCTTATTTAAGGATTAAATTATACAGAACATATTACATATATAAAGTGAAAAACATATACAAAAAATATAATAAATAACGGTCGTTTTTTATTATACAAAATACCACGGTATGATAAACAAAAAAAAATATTTTATATTCAATTACTGGTACAATACTGCCAAAATTAAATGCAAGAGAATAAAATATGAAACATCATAAAGCAGCGAAGGTTGGCTCAATTATTGAGCCTAGTGATTTTGAAAAAAAACTACCATTAGATACACAAAAATATGTGTTTCGGTTTTTTAACCAAAAAGAATTGCGCAATATTACCGGAGTAAATAAACACTTTAATCAATTAAGCCTTGAAGAAATTGAGCGAATGAAAGAGGTATATAAAAAAAATATCTTTTACACGGTTGGTAATGCAATTCAGATTTCTAATCCAAAACGCTCTTTTTTTAATATGGATTATAGAAAGATAATATCCAACAAAGAAATATATGAATCATTTTTTGGAATAAATATTCAAAAGGTTAGGTTATTTAATACAGAGCATGAAGCACTTGAATATTCAAGATCATTAAGAACGGGTGATCAATTATTGGAAGGAACAGAAGTTTACCAACCTGCTATATTTAAAGTGATATATTTAGGTAATGTCGATAACACCATGTTTACCAATGAGGATTTAATAATTAATCGTGGTCATGACTCTGATGCAACTGAATGGAATGAACGAACAACTCATATCAAATACTTTGCAACAGATCGTAGTCATGTTATTCCCGTAGAAGGGGCTTTAAAAATTCATCTTTCAGAAATAGGACAATTCCAAACGCATGGACCTATTGACTATACTAATCTTGATTTTTTAGAAGAAAAATCTGCCCCCTCACTTCAAAAAGCGTGTGTTATTAGTTAATTTTCCATATAAGTATATTCATCATGGCTGCTATCTTTAAGCAGCCATGAAATGAATCTTCCATCTAGTGCAACCCGTCAATTTGAACACAGCTGATAATAATAAATTGCTAACTTAGGGGTGGGATGGTTCATTAGAGCCTTTCATTGAAAACGGTCATTCAAGCCGTATAAGTGACTCAAACAAGCTTTTCTCATGGCTTAAAGGGGTTGCAATAAATTTAAGAAAAAATCCAAAATTTACAGTGTAAGAAATAGAGCATTGTCTTAGTCTAGAGAATTAAGTTTAATGCTTTGAAAAAGACTTAAAGAAGCTATGTTATATAGCCCATAAAAAGATTTTAAGTATATCAGAAGGCAAAGCTTGCGAAACCCCTACATTGAACTAATTAATAGAAGGAAGGGAAGACGATTCTCGTTTGATTTAATTAAGAACTAATAAAACCATGAGCGTTAAACCCCACAGCACAAGCCCAATTAAAAAACCAAGAAATAACTGAGGAGTTTTACTAAGATAGGTAATCTGTCCTTCTTTTTTCATTCTAGCTCCGAGATGTTATTGCAAATTGTTTACCGAATGATTCTCGTATCTATCTGGCTCTTTTTGTTTGCCCTGACTATGAGTATAAACGCCAAAAGCAAAATAAATGAAACCAAATAAGTATCCTACAATGATTCCTAAATACAACCATGGCTTATTGCATTTCTTGCACGTCATTAATTATCCTCTTCAAAATGTATACTACAGATTATGAGCTTAAGAAGGCTATTACCTCCAGAAAATACTTAAAGAAAGGTGAAATCCATAGGTCTGTAACTAAGCTAATAAAAATATTTGAACTACTATTAAACCTTATACCCACATTAATAATCAAAAACTACAAATCATAAATTTTAAATGTAACTTAGCGATAAAAATCTAATTGTTCATATGGATGGCACTTTATCATGAGAAATTGAACTACATTTTAAACGTCTTTTAAATATTCAGATTGGTATATTTTATTAAGTTACTCATATGTTGAAGTTCGTATAGTTAGAAAACATTTAAAAGTTAATGTGCTAAATTTGATGAGCTCAATTAAGGCAACTTAAACAAAATTTTACATAATCAAATGAAGCCCAAAGTAAAGCAGTATAAGCTATTTTTTCCCGACTACTGCACAGGTTTATCCCCAGAATTTGTGAATAACCTGTCGCTGTCGCGAAATGTTTCGTTTAAATAACCATTAATAAGAACTTTTTTTAACAATATTTTAAATACTGCAAACAAGCTGCTCTTCCTTTCTGCTAAGCAGCTAACGGGTTTGTTATTTTATTGTCTAAAATACCGTTTTTTGTTTCATTTTCAAGCAAGTTTACATTTTTTGGACGCACCTCACCTGCCAGATAGCGGGTCAGTTGCCTGAGATTGAAACCTAAAACACAAGCATAGCCAGCACTTAAGGTGGTATTATCGGACTTCATGCGACTGCGGCCTAATTGACCACCACTTTTTGCGTGACTAATTAAGGCTTCAATACCAGCTCGCCGATTGTGTAAGGCAAGGCGCGTTGCAAATGACGAGGTTTCTTTGGGCGCGTTAAGTTCTCGCCTTGGACGAGGCAAGTAGATATCAGTTACGTTCATCTGAATTAATAACTGCTCATTATCGTAAGCATAATAGCCTTTATCTGTTGCTATCGAATCCAGGGTCTTTTGCCCAAATAGACCTTCGTGGGTATAAAGCACGAGCGGCAATGATTGAGCATCAGGCATATGAAGGCTAACACACGGACTAACAAACAAAAAGTTTCCGCCAATGCGTCCGAGTTGATAAGCTCGCCCAAATTCAAGCGTCTTATTAAGTTTGCCTTTATTAAAGCAGGTGACCTCATAAGCATGAAGCGATAAGATAGCGCTAGTAGACTCTCCCTCAAACAGATGACCATGTAAGCGCTCCAAGAGTAACGCGCCACGCCACCGTAGTTGCTCGACGGCCCGCCTAAGCCTTATCTCTTTTTCAGTGAGTAATGGGCCTAACTCATGCAGATGATTTAAAATAGCGAGCACTGACGCATATGTATCTTGCCATAAACGTTTAAGCACGACTGACACAACTTCTGTACTTGCGCCCCGGCGCTTTAGATTAAAATAATAAAGCGCTAACTGCTTTAAATAAGATAACTTTACTTGGTAAAGCGCAGCACCGTCATGACAATGCTGACTCATGGCTTTACCCACCCGACTGGCTAATATCGCCACTTTGATTAGCAAATTAGTAATCGCCAGATAGGCAATATTGGCCTTTTGCACGGTTGAATCAATATCTAACTCTGAAGGATTGGCATAGCCTAAGCGCACCGCTTGTTGGCTAATAATATTGGCAATGGCTCGTTGGGTTTCAGGGCTAAGCCTTGAGCGAAACGCTTCTATCTTGGTATGATCAGGTACATGCCAGTACCTTAAGTGTCCATAGCCACAAAACAACCTGAACGCCGCATTGTCACGCACCTGTTGCTCGGTCACTCTATCGGTTAAATCAAACAGCTGCTGCAACAGATAGATGCCTAAATGTATACGCACACGCAAGGGCCTGCCCATCCAATAGCAGCCACGCTCAGTGCGCTCTAAATCAGGCCTCGCTAATTCAAGTAACGCTTCCCAAGGTAAATGTTGTCCTAAGTGTACAAGCCGATGATCATCAGCAACCTTAATAACAACCTCGCCTCCCCTTACCTCTTGGTCAAACCCAGATACATCTAAACTCATGCTTCTTCTTTTTATAAAACCCTTTACAACAAATGCAATAAAGAGCTTTGTTTTTAGGTCTGCATGATATAGTCTGCAAAATTAAAATCAATCAATAACGCTTATGTCTTTCAACCTGCTCCTCTAGATCATTTCGCGACAGCAACTAAGCCCTCTCTACTTTTCTAAGCAGCTTGATGGTTATACAATTGATATTCTAATTCAGAAATGCTGTTTTCAAGTTCAATAAGTTTAGTTTGTAAGGCATCATAGATTTGTTGCTGCGTATCAATTTCTTGATGCCCTTTTGGCAGAGATTCAATCGTTTCACAGAGTTTTTCAAATTGTTGACTCATAGTTAACCTTAAAGCATCGGCTTTATCTTGGAGTTGATTTAATTGTTGCGTTTTTTTTCTACGTCTATCAGGCCCCTTTTTAAATGCTGGCTCGAGTTCCTGCTCAAGGGTCATAATATCCTTTGTAAGGCTAAACGCTTCTTCCTCTAATCGATTGAGCTGCCGCTTGATAGAATCGAGCAAGGCTTTTTTATCAATCCCCTTTTGTTGCTCTTGTAGAGCCAGTTCTAAATATCTTTTTTCACTGTGGATAGCGCGTTGAATATTCCCTAATGCGTCTTGCTTTTGTTTAAGCAAACGGCTTTTATCGGAATGAGGTGCCATTAAAGAGGAGGCACCTTGCTCAGTTCTATCAATCGCTAGCTTATCCAAAGCTTGCTTAAAGTATTGACCGTAATCAGCGTGGTTATAAAAGCCCTTCGGTGTACGCCAACGTTTTTCACGCAAAAGCTTAGCAATAATTTGCACTTTATGCTGGATAGTTTCTACCTGCTTTAGCTGCGGTTGATTGGTTAGTGTAAAAATAATTTCTGCAAAGGTTTGTTCCGGTGATGAAAAGTGAACTTGATGCGCTTGTCTTAAATTATTCATCATGCCTTTAATGTAATTTTTGGTTCGCTCCCCTACCCTTTCTCCAATTAGCTTTTCAATTTGGTAAATTGGATAAAACGGTTGGTTATTAAGGGGTTTAAACAATTTTTCCACATTAGCTTCAAAGCTAACTGTACTGTTAACTGGATTATTATGATCTGTTTCTTTATTTATAAATACAGACTTTTTGTCTTTTTCGATCTCGCCATCTTGATTTAAAAAAGAGCAAGACTTTGCATGGGCATCAGTCGACTTTGTTGTTTCTTCTTTTATCTGAATCAAATCAAGAAGTTTTTGGGTCACTCGAATATAGAGGCGTTTCGTAACTCGAAAACCATTTTTAGTCGATGCACTGAGTTTGCATGCGCGCTCAATTAATCCTTTTTGTTCAAACTCTTCTAAGTAGCGACTAATAGACCGCTCCGATAAGGTTAAATCGTTAGCGATTTGAGATAAGGTTCTGGTAAACCAAATCTCCCCATCATTAAGGGTGTAGTTGGATATCTGCCACCAGAAAATACATTTATCTAAAAAGACTGCTTTATTATGGCTTTTGGTGTAGTCGGCCAACCTACCAAAATGAGCATGGAAAATTGAACAAAGGTTCCCCATAGATAATTTCCTTATCTTTGTTGTTTTTTTAAGGGAACGAAGCTAATATTTTTATTGGAGATATCCAAAATATTTATTACCTTTGAAAGTTTTAAATATTTTGAGTTTTAGCTTCATTCCGAGTTATGTTTTTGTAGTTATGAAGAGTTGCAGCTCTTCATAACTACAGTGCTTATCCTAATTTTTCATTTTTCCCCTTTTTAGGACATAAATAATTAATTTTTTATAAGTTTATTAATATTTTTAGTTTTTTTCTTTTAACCGTCAAATTATGTAAGGCATTGAAATTAAAAGGTTTTCCTAATGGTTCGCCGTAGTATTCCTGATAGTTCGCCAAATTATTCCTGATAGTTCGCCAAATTATTCTTGGTAGTTCGCCAAATTATTCCTGATAGTTCGCCTTAACTCTTAAATAAATTATTCGTTAGATTGAAATAAATCTTTCTTTTTTTCTATCGTATTCGATAATATTCCTGATGGTTCGCCATTTTTTGTTAAATGGCCCGCTATTTCATACCAGATAGTTCGCCATTTAAAGTTGATAGTAAGATATTTATGTTTAGTGAGCATGAAAATTGTTTAAATAGAAAATTATTATCAACAATTACCTTAAAAAAATTAATAATTAGGTAATAAAGAAACTGCATTGAAATCTAAAAAAAATTGATGGTTCGCCATTCCAAGCTTCCAAGTTTCCAAGGTTTGATTTATACTAGATTCAAATTTTGGATTAAGGTTAAATGGAATGGAGCAGTCAATTATTGATGTGGACCGTGGCGAACGTTTAGCTAATGAGTCAATTGGTATTGATACATTAAAGAATGAAAGAAATTTAATGCTCTTCCCTTTTTGCTCGACCTCTAAGGCATTGCGTTTTAAAACTATTAAGTATACCTCAAAAGATAATAAATTTTCACTCGAGGTAACTGCAAATAATGAATATGGAATGGTAAAAATCTGGGATTTTGATATTCTACGATTTGTGTTTTCTAAAATCGATACTATTGCAAATAGAACTGGTCATCACCCTTCTTCTGTTACCTTTTCAGCCTATGAATGCTTAAAATTTCTAGGTAGAAATCCCAAAGCTGGAAAAAACGTTAACTGGTTGAAAGAAGCTCTGGATAGGTTAGCCAGTACAACTTATAAAGGAAATATATTTAAAGATGAAGGGAAGCATGTAACAGGTTTCACCTTAGTTAAATATGAATATGTGGAAACATCACGAGGTATTGACAAAATATCTATTTCATTAGATGAAAGACTAGTTTCATCATTAAGAAATTCTAACTCTTTAGTCACAATAAATGAGCGCGTATTAGAGGAAACATCCGGCCTCAAAAAAAGATTACTTGAATTAGTTGCACTAAAAGTATCATTTGAAGGTATTTGGATTATTTCAGTTGAGGAACTTCAATGCTTGTGTGCAAATAGCTGGTCCATAGCTAAGTTTAAAAACGAAGTAAAATCTTTTCATGATTTACCTTGGAGTGTATCTGAAATTAAGGTGAATGACGAGTCATGTATCCGCTTTGTTAAAAAGTAAATGCTACGCGCGTAGCATAAAAAATAAAAATTGATAGGGGGTATTATGGTTGCAATAGTTATAGCTGTTTCACAAGGTAAAGGTGGAGCCGCCAAGACTACAACGTCAGTAAATTTAGCAGGAGCCTTAAATGAAATCGGGTACTCGACATTCCTTTTTGACTGGGATATTGGTAAGCCTGATGCAGTTAAGTGGAAAGGTGATGGACAATATATAAATTGGATAAAACCTATTAATAAAGAAAATCCAGTAAAAGATATTGAGGAAGCCAAATTAAATTACGAATTTCTCATTTTTGATACACCGCCAAACTACGAGCAAAATGCTTTTAAAGCAATTATGGCCTCTGATTTTGTTATTATCCCTACTTCTATTAATTATTTAGATCAAGAAAATGCTAAAGATGCAATATCTGTACCTATGTTAGCAAAAAAGCCTTTTAAAATATTAATGAGTAAAGTGAAAAGGGGAACAAAAGAAGGTAAAGAGATAGAGGAAAATATTTATAAGCAAGATATAAGTTTCAAAGTAATAGTTACTGATAGAAATGTCATTGCTCAATGCCCCCGAAGTAGCCAATGGATTGGTCAATTTGCTAAAGGAAGTGATAGTCATGAACAGTTTCTTGCATTAGCAAGAGAGGTGATTTCTTGGACAGGGATTAAAGAAATAAGTAAATTATACGAGGTGGCAGAATGAGTACCGATTTTTTAAGTAATATTGTTAGCAAAATGCAGCAGACTCAAGCTGATCTTGATTTGATAACTAAAGAAACTGAATCAACCGAAAAAGTAGTAAAAAAGGATCCTTGTGAGATTGGAAATTGGGAATTTAGAGATAGGCAAGAATTTGAACTTGGAGATATTGAGGCATTATCTATAAGTATTGCATCTAAGGGACAGGCACAGCCTATTATTTTAGTAGAAGTAAATGATGTATTTAGAGCTAAGGATAATGCTGCTGTAAAATATGTGGTTATAGCTGGCTATAGAAGATGGCTTGCATGTAAATTAAAAAATATTCCTGTAGATTCAATTATCCGTAAATTAAGTTTTGAACAAGCTATCTCTTGCTTAGTTTCTGAAAATGAAAAGGAAAAGGTATCAGACTACTCAAAAGGAATGTTTTATTACAGCCTTCTGCAAAAAGAACGTGTAACAAAAAAAACACTTTATGAAAGGTTAGGAATCAATAGAAGTGTATTTGACAACTTTCTCTCATTTGCTGAAGTACCTAAAGAAGTGTGGGAAGCAGTGAAGGATATGAGGAATGTTTCAGCTAGGTCCTCTGCTACTATTAAATCTATATGTCAGAAAGGCGAAAAAGAAAAAAATGCCATTATTTCAATTGCAGATAAAATTGCTTTAGGAATCGGCGAGAAAAAAATTACTGCTCTTGTCAATAAAATAATTAATGAAAATGATAGGGTAGCTAAAAGTGCTACGCGCGTAGCATTTTCCAAAAATATTTTCATCGAGGTAAAGAATGACTCGCTTACTTTAACAGCAAGGAAAATTAAAAGTAAGGATTTAGAAACTTTGCAAGAAAAATTGAGTGAGTTATTAAAGAGCTATATAGCATGATTCAGTTAATATTTAATCTCAAGTAAGAGGATTATATGTCCAGCAAAACTACTACAGAAACAAATAATGAATTAGTAACTTTAAGCGTCGATATTCCATATGAGCTAAAAGACAAATTAAAATTTAATTCTTATAAAGAAAAAAGAGCAATAAAAGATATAGTCAGAGTTGCTTTAGAAGAATATTTAAAGAAACAAGAGGATTTATAAATATTAACTATAATTACTGTTCCTTAAAGAGCATTTAATTTATTTCAAATTTTTTATGAATCAAATTAAGAAATTTTTAAATCTAAATAAGATTATACATCTTATTTAAAATATAATCTTTTTAATGAAAGCAATGTCCCTAATAAAAGTTAGTATGAAGCTAAAATTAAAACTTTTAAGTTAAAAGAGTCAAGCAGTAGCCATTAGGCATATAGATAGACGCCAGGATAACAGGAATGTTCTCGATAACTAGCATGAATAGTCTGATCAGAAATTTATCGTTTTAATTCTAGGATCTACGACTTCAGATAATTGCCATATTATTAAATAGTTTTTGTGTTTATTTATAGGAAAAAAGCAGTTTTAACTGATGTTTTTATTTGGCTTTCTTATACGGAAATATCTAAGAAAGACAAATAAGAAAAGGGAAATTTCAAACTTTTATTGATCTGCCACTTAGTACGGCGATGCCTTTAAATATACAAGAAAAATAACTGGTTGTAGAATTAGGATGTAAGATGGATGTCAAAAAAAAGGTTCAAAAGGGGATAGTGTATTTACACTGGTTAAATGGAATAACAACATTTAGTTTTGCAATTCTATTTTCGTCATTGTCACTTTATCTAACAAAAAAAGGTGGTTTAAGCCAAACCCAATCTAATAGCATTGTGGGCTTCTTTCTTGCTTCCAATTTTATTTTACATTTTTTTGCAGGCTACCTAGGCGATAGATGGTTAAGTAATAGGTTATTATTTGCTATTGCAATTATGGTACAGACATTAGGGGTCATGGTTCTTAATTCTTCTATCTCTCAGCATATATATATAGGATTAAGTTTATTTCTCATAGGTTGTGGTTTAGGATCTACCTGTATTAACTGTCTTATTACGCAGCAATTCAGTAATCAAGAAGATCGGTTAAGAGAGAGGGCATTTTTCTATAATTATAGTGCTATGAATGTAGGCTTTCTCTCCGGGTACATATTAAGCGGATTTATTGATATCAACGATAGCTATGAGCATTTATTTGAAGTAAGTAACTTAATCAACTTAATTACATTATTTTTAATTATTAAATCATGGAGATATTTTGCTAAAGAAAAAATAAATATTCAAGAGGAGATAAAGCAGGGCAGATGGGGATTATTATCTGTTCTCGTAATCATACCTGCTCTTTTTGTGGGTTTTTATTACGCCTGGTTAGCTAATAGTCTCATACTTATTATAGGTCTTATAGCCTTATTTTATTTAGCATTGTTAGGATGTAGGTTAGATAGTAAGAAAGAGAGGAAAAAGGTTTATTCTTTCCTATTTTTAACGATAAGTTCAATTGTATTTTGGATGCTTTACTTTGTAGGACCGATGGGGGTTACACAATTTTTGAAGTATAATGTAAATGACTATATAGGCTCGTTTTATATTCCACCACAATGGTTGATGAACTTAAATTCACTCTTTGTAATTATTGGCTCACCTATTTTAGTCTATTTGTTTGAACGATTACGAAGAAGACAAATAACTATTTCAATCTCAAAACAATTCATTTGTTCTCTAGTTTTTATATCCTTATCCTTTTTGGTATTGATTGTCGGCATAGTTCAATCGAGTGCCGAAGGATTAACTGATCTAAGGTGGATAGTAGTACATTATCTTTTGCAATCGATAGGTGAATTATTAATTGCACCAGTAGGTTATGCCATGATAGGGCATTTAGCACCACAAAAAATGCAAGGATTGATGATGGGAATATGGATGATGGCTTCAGGAATAGCGGTCACCCTCTCTAATTATTTCTCCAATGTGATGACTCAATCTGAATCAATTAATCCACTAATTAGTAATGAATATTATAGGAGCGCATTTACTCAATTAGGACTGTACGCTTTTCTAGGCGCACTTATACTATGGCTATTTTCAAAGACTATTGAGAATAGTATTAAAATACTAACACCTCAACCAGTTGAAGGTGCAGCATAACCTAAGATATCAAAACCTATAGTGATGCTAACTCTCCTTTTATTTTAAATAATTTTAGTTCCTCTTGCGCCAATATTTTAAGGAAGTTTTCTAAAATAGTAGCATTTTTTATCGCTTTAATATCTTTTTTAATGCCATTAATTACGCTTTGTTGTACTTGTAAAGATTTTTTTAAATTAACTTTAGGGCAAGGACAATAAGTCAAACCATACATGTCTTGCAGGCGCTTACTCGTAGCGACATCATCTAAACCAGAATAGTTAAGTTCTGCTTGTTTTAGTTTCAATCGTGCTTCATTTTCCTGTTCATATTTCACCTGGTAAAACTTAGCTTCTGGTGAGTACTTGCTAAATCCCTTTGGGGTTTTCCAACGATGATGACGAAGAAGTTGAGAAATAATATTTATCTTATGTTGGAAAGAGTTAATATTTTCAAACTGCTCTTTATTGCTTAGTGAAAATAATACTTCATCCAAGACTTGTTTTGGAGAAGATAATTTTACACCATGATTTTTTTGAACATTCAACAGCATTCCTTTAACAATGTTAAGCTCTCTTAATGGCAATTTAGCATTTAAGTCTTGCTGAGTAACATTATTAATAACTTTATTTACTTCTTTCTTATTAGTATCTGTTGAAACAAGATAATCCATTCTCTCGCATATAGTATTTTCCGAAGGCGCCTCTTTTTCTTGTATTTCTGTGAAATTCACATTATTTAGTTCTTTTGGAATTAGTTGCAGCCTACTCTGAAAATTTTCTGTAATAGTTATAAAAGCTCGAGGTACTCCATAATATTTAAATCTTTTTCTTATAATTAGACCTTTTTCTTCTAAGTTTTTTAGATAGATATAAATCCTGCTCTCACTAAAACCTAGTTCTGCTGCGAGTTCAGGAATTTTTCTTGTAAACCATAATCTATTTTCTCGCTTTAAGAGTGTCCCTTGATAATGAAATATAATTTTATCTAGAAGAAGGGCTTCCTTCGAGCATTTAGTTAAAGAAAGAAGTTTGTTGAATCCAGAATAGTAAATTGAATTTTTCATAATACATCCATGCGGTAAAACATTACTTAATTAAGCCAGAAGTAGCCAGCGTATAGATTAGTTGTGGTGTCGTTTTGCAGTTAAAGCTTGTTTTTAAATCACTTAGTCTATAAAGAATATATCTTTTTGATTTTTTTGTATCTTCAGCAATATCATTCACCTGACTGCCATTTATTATCATTTTAATTATCTGGCTATCAACATGGTCAATTACCATTTAAAACTCCATTTAACTTTTTTGCATTTCAAGCAACATAATTTATAACTTGAAATGCAAATTTGCAATAAATATTATTATTTTTACTAATAAATTTTATCACTTGAAATACGAGTTCATTGAATGCCTAAGTGTTCTCTTGTATGATTCAGGCAATAAATAGGATTTTGTATTAATATCATATGAGTGAATTATCGTGGGATAAGGTAAAAGCGGACATAGCTCGAGTTAATAAGCGCCTCTATGAAATTTTAGAAACTGTAGATGGTATTCAAAATATGCTGTTCACAGTCCTTGAATATCAATATGGACAAATAATAGCAGATGAACACTATTTCTATTTACCAGACACTGGTGGGAAACTATCTTCAGTTCCTTTTTCCATGGTTTTAGAAAAAAACGTTGAAATGTTTATAGAGTTTAAAGGGAAGTCAAGTACACATCAGATCTATCAAGAAGGCGACTTTTTAAGTGTAAGCTCCCTGTACAATTCTTCAAATACTCATCATCCATCCGATATATTGCAAATATCATCAGGTGCAAGAAATACATTTTTACTTTGTCCAGCAGCAGATGCAAGGCCGCATTCAAACTTAGAGAAGTATTTTAAAGCTGATATTCCTATCCCAGATGATTTAGGTAATCATTACCTAACATTCAAGCATTTGTGTGAAGCAGCTCAGTGTACATGGCGTTCAAGATTATTAGTATTTCCCTCTGATATTGTAAAATCAATTAAAGATAGCAGATTACCTAACCTTTTAAGTTTGATTATGGAGTTTGATTCCAATCAGACGGGTTATTATGCAAATTTACCTTTCTATAATTATTTAATGGCCTATATACGTGCTAATAATCCTGAAATATCCCAAAATGAATTTACTAATAATGCTGTTAACCAGCTTATTGCTATCGGAGTGGGGCAAGTTCCGGGTTATGGCTTAGCTGTAGAGGATAATTTATTACCAGTAGATTTTATTCTTGAGGCGTATCGTGATATTTATAAAACAAAATATACGCCATTTATAATGGCACCTGTTCATTTTGATAAAAATAAAAATGAGCCTGTTTTCTATTCGATTCTTAAAGAGGAGATGGCCTTTAAACCAACATCGTTCTCAAATAAACCTCAACGTTGTGAATTAATATACGAGACTTATCTTCAATATGCTCAGCAGATAAAAAACCTAGGGCACTTTAAAAGTACCCCATTTTTTGAAAGTGCAACCAGTCTTGATTTAACGCTTTTTCATGAAAAGAAAAATCAAGTTACGAATAACTTATTTAAATTACCGAGAGAGACAATTTTTTCTTACGATCCACGCTTTTTAGAAGTAACAAATAAACTAGGTTATTCAATAGAACAGTTCCCGTCAAAGACTGCATTTTTGGTAGGATGTTTTGGGATTAAATATAATGAAGATAAAGAAACTCTTATGCATTGATCCCCTTCAAGATTATGAGTTAATTGATCACAACTTTTTACTAACGTTGGGTATTAAACCTTTATTTCTAATAAAAGACGAATCTAAAACTATTAAAGATCAAGCTAATGTTTTAGTAAGATCATTTTCTTACGAAGATATATTGTCTGCTTGTGACTCAATACATCCTGACTATATCGTATGTTTTTCTGAAGATATGTTTGTAGATATAGCAAAGATAAGAGAGAGATTAAAAATCCATGGAATGAGTATAAGTACTGCAAAGCTACTGAGTCATAAAGATCTTATGTATCAAAAGTTAGACGGCTTATTTCCCTATCCAAAAACAACAACATTGATTGAATGCCAAAATTTAAAAACAATTAAAAAGAAGCTAAATGTGAGCGAGGTTTTTATTAAACCTATTAATTGCTCCGGCTCTTATGAAACCTATCATATTAAAACAGATGAAGATTTTTGTAATTTTTTAGCTAATAAGAAAGAGAGGGAGGAAAACTATATTGTTCAGCCTTATATCGAAGATGACTTATACCATTCTGAAATAGTTGTATTTAATGGAAGACTAATGTTTGTGGGAGCTAGAAAGTATACTCATCCTAATCATTTAATGGTAAGTAAAAACCTTCCAATATTTAGTTTGAATATTTCAGATCCTCATCAACAGAAGTTAATTGTTAATGCTTCGATTAAGATAATAGATTTATTAGCTTTTAAAAATGGAATACTACATACAGAATTTTTTATGAGTGAAAATGGCGATATTCAATTTATTGAAACTAATGCTAGACCGCCAGGTATTGGCTTAAACAAATTGTATCAAAGGAAATACTTAGTAAGTCTTGAAACTATCTTATGCTGTATTGTATGTGAAGTTGAGCCGCCCCAATTAATAGAAAATAAAAGTTATTTTATATGTGGTTATTTTCCTAGAAAGTCAGGAGTTGTAAAAAGAATTAACAAGCCTGAACTTTCAGTTCAAAGTGAATGGACATTTTTTGTTAAACTTAATGATAATAGCGAGCAGATGGCTCATATGTCTAAGTCAGCTATGGTGCTTTGTTGGGATAATTCGATTACTAAGATAAATAGGGCGGGTAAGTTTCTCGCGCAACAAGAGATTATAGAAGTTTGTTAGATAAAGAAATGAATTACAGTCTCATTTTTGCTGCAGATGAACTTTTAGAAAGGTCTTTAAAAAGTTGTTCGTTCATATTTCACCAAAATTGTTAAAAATATAAATAAATTATATATATCGTTGATATAAAAATCTATAGGCCCTAATCATGTATGAGTATCGACTAATAGAGTTTAATTCAGACAAAAAAGAAATCCAATTGTTTTCAAATGAATCATCATTGCAATTAGTTTTAGCTGAATTTTATAAAGATAAATTTAATAGGATATTTAATAAAGATGGTAGTTTAAATGGCTACTTAACTATTTTTGTTAACTCAAATCAAATCACATCAGTTAAGGACGTCAAACTTAACCAAAATGATGAAATTTGTGTTGTAAGCTCTATAGCAGGCGGGTAGAGAAATGGATAGGTATCAACGACAAGTCTCTGTAATTGGCGAGAGGGGTCAAAAAATAATAAGTAATGCAAAAATTATGATTATTGGATTAGGGGGAATAGGAAGTCCAGTTGCTCAATATTTGGCAGCAGCAGGAATTGGAAGTTTAATCCTAATTGATAATGATAAAGTGGAGCTATCTAATTTACATAGACAAATATTATTTAATGAAACTGATATTGGATACTATAAAGCTGAAAGAGCAAAAGCTGTGTTAAGTCACGTTAATCCACATGTAATGATAGAAGCATACAATAGAAAATTTAATGCAGAATTTGGTTATTCTCTTGTTAAAGATGTTGATTTGATTATTGATGGCTCTGATAACTTTGAGACTAGGTATCTTGTCAATGATATTTGTATTTTAAAAGAAAAAACATTTATAAGTTGCAGTATTTTTGTCAATATAGTTCAACTTATTTTATTTAATACTAAGCGTCTTTGTTATCGTTGCTTATATCCTAATCTCCCTCCTGCTGGTGAAATTCCTAACTGCTCAGAAGCAGGGGTATTAGGAACCGTAACAGGAATAGCCGGAACAATGGCTGCTAACCTTGCTTTAAATTACCTACTTCACATAGAGGATCCTGAAGAGCCGCAAATAAGAATTTTTAATGCGAAAGATTTTAGTATGTCTTCTTTTCCTATAAAGCAAAATAATGACTGTTTAGGATGTAAACAAAGGAGAATTACCTTAACTGATTTAAAAAGCAGTTCGACAGAGTATGGAATTTTGCTCGAGGATATTAATAGAACCGAGCATTTCCTGGTTGATATAAGGCAAAAGGAAGAGCGAGAAGCAATTAAACTTGATGATGATCTTTTTTTTCCAGTAAAAGAGAATAATAACTATGATTTCTTTTTATCTTATAAAGATAAAAAAATAGTATTTTATTGTGCTTCTGGACATCGAAGTAAATTGTTTGCTTTAGAGCTTCGGAAATTAGGAGTTGAAGCCTATTATCTTAAAACAAGCCTTGTATAAATGTCTATTCATCCAAAGACTTCTCTTAGAGCTCGGGACTTTAGTGAAACATTAACTATATTAACTCCCTTTAAAAAGCTAGCGGGAATAACAAGGTTAGCAAATTTAACAAATCTAGATTACACCGGATTTCCTGTTTATTCCGCAATAAGGCCTAGAGCAAAATCATTAACTACAAGTCAGGGTAAAGGGTTAACAAAGGAAGCTGCACAATGTTCTGCATTGATGGAATCTATTGAGGTGTATTTTGCCGAAGAAATAGTTCCTGAAGTAACAAATAAGTCCGAGTTAGAATTAGCTAGAGACAAGATGTCGTTCATACCAATAAGCAAACTCGCTAAAACTATTTTATTTTCCAACCCATTGCAAAAAATTAACTGGGTAAATGCTAATTTATTGTTTACGGGTCAATCCGTCCTCGTACCTTTTCCAGAATATTCATTAAATTCTTATTTACCAGAGGTTTTGATTTACTCTCCTGATACAACGGGACTAGCCGGAGGAAATAATTTTAATGAGGCTCTCTTACACGGAGTACTTGAAGTAATTGAAAGGGAAAAAACTTTGAGAGAAAGTAGAATTACTTATGATAATAATGAGTTAATTGGAAAATTATCAGTTTACTTTGATTACGTAATTAATTATCAAGAAAATATCTATAATATACCTTCTTTTGAAGTATTGCTTAGATCAAAAAATCCTTTTGAGAATCAAATATTATTTAAGGGTAATGGATGTCATTTAGATAAAACGATAGCGTTAAATCGAGCTTTTACTGAAGCAATTCAGTCTCGAGTAACTACTATAGCTGGTTCTCGCGATGATTTAGTTGATTCAAAATATAATTCGGAGGCTAGTGAATTCCCTAACTCTACGAATAAAAGTGAATTTACTGAGATAATAAATTACTCAACCCAAACCGTTAATGATGCACTTAATATACTTTATGAAAAAATAAAACAAAACAATCAAGATATATTAGTGTACAAATACTACGATAAAGAAATATGTGTTTTAAAAGTTAAACTAATTTCCTTGGATTTGATTTGCGATGAATGAAACAGCTGTTTTTTTAGAAACTTCTTTATCACATCAAGAGGCAATAAAATTATTACCAAATGCAGATTACTTACCATCGGTAAAAAAAGGAGATGTACTTAAAGCTATACAAAAGGGATATAAGCGACTTGTTATTATTGATGGAAATTTTTCTTGGGCGCCTTCGGTGTGGCATAAAGAAATATTAATTGCTCTAGATTATGGGATAGAGGTTTTCGGAGCTGCCTCAATGGGGGCTATAAGATCTGCAGAGCTTGATGTGTTTGGTATGAGAGGATTTGGCCGGATTTATGAAATGTATAAAAACGAAGAGATTGATGGTGATGATGAAGTTGCTATCGTTTATTCAAAGTACAACAATAGCCAAACAATTCCTATGGTTAATATTCGTGCGACCCTTGAACAAGTGAGTATAGACAATAAAGAGGAGAGCCTTAGGTTAGTACAATCGATTTTTTATGGTGAAAGAACATGGGATAAAATTTCGAAAGTTCTTTCATATGACCTTTATCATTTAATTAAGATAAATTATATAGACCTGAAAAAGGAGGATGCTAAGTTATTATTACTTTATCTAAATGAGCATCAAACTTATGATAAAGACTTAAATACTTGTAGGCAAAAACGGAATTTTACACTTTTTGAAAAAAAATTAATTGAATCTACTTTATCACCTGTCTTGTTTAAATTTGAATTAGAAGGAAAAGAAGGATTTGCTGACCCGCGCCGAGCAAAAAATCTTATTAAATTACTATCAATTCCTAAAACAAAAATAAATTTACTTTATTATCAATCGTTGCTTGTTATGATAGATCAGCAATCATACGATATACCTGAAAAGGAAATCATCTATCAAATTGAATTATTTAGAGAAGAACATAATTTGCTGCGAGGGGCGGAATTTATTAGCTGGGTAAGGGGTAAATACTTATATTATTCAAATCTCATGGAGGTATTTAAAGATTATGTAAAATGCAATAAGTACTTGGTAAGTAGCTACGACTATAATAACTATTTCAATTAAAATTATCTCCTTAAAAAATTCTTTTAAATTTTCCTTATTCCTGCACTTAGGTGAATGCACCTGATCTTAAATAATGATTCAATATCATTAACACTCACAAAACAATTAATTATGAACGTAGAACAAGCAGTATTTGAAATTTTGGAAAGTTGTATTGTGTGTTTGCAAAAAGCAGCTTTAGAAATTGAAGGTTTTGATTTTGATAAACACGCAGAAGCAGCAGCATTTGCATATGCTCTATTAAAGCGGCATCAATTATTCTTAATTTATTCTATTGAGAATGAAACAGTACATTGAAATATGTAACTGATAAAGAATTTTAAAAAATGAATAAATGTATGAGGGATGGAAAAATATTTATATTAACTCGCATACTCATAATAAAGAGCTACTTGAACGTTAAGTTAAAAATCATAAATTTGGGGGTGCAAATAGCACACTTTAAAAGTTATCAGGAACAAGCTAACTAATTTAGGCTTAAATCATATACGTTTTATGGGAGAGCATAGATGCTAAAAAAAATCTTATTTACGGTTGGTGTATTATTTGTCTCAACACTTACTGCTGCAACCTTAAAAATGAACACCGATGCTGTAGGGGAAAAAGCAGCTCACTTCTTAGAACATCTTGATGATACGGTTAGAGCTTTTCCTCGAGCTTTAAGGCATCAGAATCACGTTGAATTTGATGCGCTTCAACTGTCACTTTTACTAAATCAGTCAGCCAATATTGAGCAGAAGCTTGATGTACTCATTGCTGAATTAAGGAAAACAAATCAGCTGCTCGCAGAGAAAAAGTAACGTTATTTATTAATTTTTAAAAGTTTAAAAATTGAGCATAGATTGGGCTCAGGGGATTTTTTTACCCAAAAAAGTGTATTTAACAAAAAATAACCATTATCAGGAGAGAAAGGATGAAAATAAAAACAGCAATTAATACGAATAAAAGCGTTTATTGGCAGTTGTTTATTATGATGGTTTTGGTGGGAGTCAGCCTTTTTTATTCAAATGATAGTCATGCAACAAACCATTTAGGAACACTCAAAACCGATATTGTAGATACTTTTGGTGCGAAATCGGATGTTCCTTATTTTTTGCTGTTAGCAGAAGGTGTTGTTGGGGCTATGGCATACATTAAGTCAAAGAACATTATGGTCTTAGCAGGCGTACCTGTACTAATGATTTTCACACACTTTGCATTGAGCTAATCATGAAAAGCTACAAAACATTTGTATTGTCTGATGAGCCAAAAATTCTTGGTATTCCAGTGACCACGGGCATACCCGTATTACTGTTGACACTGATTGGCCTTATTACAGGCTATGCAACGCAGTTGTTTTTAATTGGTGGCGCAATCAGCATGTTTATGCACTTTAAGTTTGGCGGTCTTCCAATTCGGCAGTTTTATGGAATCGTGTACTGGTCGTTGCCAAGGCTTCTAACTGGGCTAATATTCCGCGCCTCACCCGATTCAGCCAATCGCTTATATATAAGGTGATTAATCATGGATATTAAATTTAGAGATGACGCTATATCGAAAAATAGGTTGGTTTTACGCATCACTTTTATTTGGGCATTAGTAAGCTCCTGTTCCTTATTGGTGGTAACGGTCATGAGTTTTCATGCCTTTAAACATCAGAAAATGCTTTGGCTACCTGTATGTTCACCGACTGATTTTTCCATTAGCGAAACAGATTATTCACCTGGATATTTAAAGGAAATGGCTAAGAAAGTCATTGATTTACGCCTGACTTACAATCCTGAAACCATCGAATCACATTATAAAATGCTAGCCAACCTGACAATGAGCAATTACCAGGAGCAAATTAACAGACTTTTATCGCACGAGATTGCATCTGTTAAGAAAAAAAGCATAAGCAGTGTGTTTTATACCGATAAAGTTTCAGTTGACACAAAGCACCATGAAGCCCTTGTTTCTGGTTTCTTACATCGAACGTCACATGGTCTTGCCTTAGAGCCTAGTTATAGACAATACAAATTAAGTTTTGCTTTTAAAAATGGAGAGCTTAGTCCAATTTCTATCATTGAGGTAAAAAATGAAAAAGCTTAATACAGCCATTTTATGCAGTGTTTTAACAAGCACGCTTTTTGCTAAAGCAATAGCCATTCAAGATGGTGAAGGGGTTGATTTAATACTTTCAAAAACCAACTTTAACCGTCTTTCAGTTAAAGGTGATGAGATTTCAGAGATTCGTTTTCTAGAAGGTGCGTTTACTGTAGAAAAAAATGAAAAAGCAAATCTTGCTGATAACCAAGCTGCAACAGAGTCTATTTACTTACGTCCTACTTTTGAGGATGAATTAACCTTATTTATTGAGACTAGAAAGAAACATCATTTTTTAATTCGGGTGCGTTCTGATGAACAAACTGGAAAAGATATTCAATTGGTATTAGCACCTTCAAATAAGCCTTTACCAAGTCTTGCTAAAGCTCAACCTTCTATCAAAAAGCTAGCCAATATCAAATCTAACAATGCTTCAGAACGAATTGATGAGCTCATTATTGAAGATATGGCAGCGCATAAAACACCAAAAAATTTTGATGAATTAAAGGTCAATGGTCAGCCTTTTTACTTACATAAAACGTTAAAAGTTACACTTGCCAAGTCTTATCAGGGTAATGGGCTTAAAAGTTATATATACCGCGTTGAAAACACCGATAAAAAACCAGTTGAGCTTAAAAAGAATTGGTTTGAGAGCAATAAGAATTTACGAGCCATAAAGTTAAGCGAGTCTGTGTTATCACCCGGGCAATCTGCTTGGTTATACAGTGTCTATAACACTCAGATAAGAGATTTATCATGAAAGAAAAATTAAAAGCGTTACAGACAAAACTTAAGTCAAAACATAAAAACATCAACATGCGAGCCAAAAGAGAGCAGACGATAACCGCTCTTTCAATTGCCTGCGTATGCATATCCTTTTATGGGTTTTATTTATATACCACTAAACATCGTGTAAAGCCTATTTTAGCTAATCAGGAGATAGCCTTTGATGGAGTTTTTGACAGTAAGTTTAGTCAAGACAGTGATGAGGCAGTACTTTTAAAACAACAAAAAGAAATAGATGAATTAACTGCACGCTTTAAAAAAACGGAAGAGAACTTAAAAAGTCCTCCAATTGTTACCTCTTTTAAAGAAGATGAAGAAACTAAAAAATTAGTTCAGGCTCTTAGTGAAAAATTAAACCAATTGGAAAAAGAGAATATACACATTTTTGAAAAGTTGCAGGTTGCAATGCTTAAAGGACAACAAGCAAGTCTTGGCGTAAGGCCACCAACCAAAGAGGAAATGGCAGAAAAATTAAGAAGAAAGGCCCTTAATAAACGGTCCTATTATCAAAATGCAGGACTTGAAACTGTTCGATTTAATTCTTCGAGAAAGGGCTCGTTTGAGCGAAGACCAGATAATTATGTTTGGGCAGGTACATTTGTGTCAGGAATAATGCTAACAGGGGTTATGGGTGATGCTGGAGTCAACGGACAGAAAAATACAGGAACAGTTTTAATACGCTTAGATGAAAACGGTACGATGCCTAATGGAAAAAGGTCACGATTAAAAGATTGTTTTGTTTTAGGCTCAAGTTATGGTGATTTATCGGGTGATTCTGTCGTTATTCATACAGAAACACTCTCTTGTGCCAGCAATGATTTGAATTTTGAAATTAAGGTATATGGTTCGGTTTATGATCAAGACGCCATGCAAGATGTTCGTGGGACGCCCATATTAAAAACTAAGCCCTTATTAGAATACACAGCTGCAGCGGGGCTTATAGCAGGTATTGGTGATGGCCTTTCAAATTATGGCAGTATTCAAAGCATTAATCCTGACGGCTCACTATCTAAAATTTCTCCCTCTTCAATTGGAAGGATGGCTGCAGGAGGCGCAATAATCAATCCCGCTAATAAAGTCTCAGAATATATTATGAAAATCACAGATATCTATCATCCTCTTGTTGTTGCACGGGCAGGTCGTCGGGTTTCGGTTATGTTTATTAAAGGGTTTTGGATTGATAAAGCACATCAAAAGTTTGAGTCAGAAAAAGCAATTGATAATGAACAAGCCCAATTAGAAGAAAAAGCTGTAACCACGACAATCACTAGAGTTAATAGTCATAACGAATTGATTAACTCCAATGTAAATCAGCCTGTATTTGCCAAAATAAATCAAGAAATTGCAGAAAAACAAAAAACGTTGTCATTAGATAAGTCTAATGCCGAACAATCGTTTCTAGCACAAAAAGGTTATGAGCCAAAACCGCTATTTTCTGAATCCAATCCTGGAGATGCACCATGAAATCATATCAATTTTACATACCCTTTATTCTTTTGAGTCTTCTATCTGGATGTGGCAAAACGATTTTCGATCAAGACGCGCGTTGTCCATTTGTTGAAAGGGGAGGATGTCAAAGTATGGAAATAGTTAACAAGATGGTAACAGAAAGACAATTTACTCGAGACGGCCTGTTTGTACAGCAAGCTTGTTTAGACTGTGAGCGTGTTGTTTTAAAAGACCAGCATTCAAGCTTTAGGCAAAGCGTTTATAAATAGGAAAGATTATGTCAAATAGAAATTTTATTAAACAGGGCTGTAATTATTTGACGCAAATTTGGAAGAGCGTATGGGATGCTGAAGACGTCAATGTGCCATTGATTCAGAAACGTATTAAATCAACCCAAGCTTATGATTTAAATGATTGTTCATACCCGTCATTTTCTGATTTGTTACCCTACCGTTATTTTGATAAGGACACTGGAATATTTTTTAACAAACAAAATGCCGGAATTATTTATCAAATTGTTCCATTAACAGGTGCTAATGAAACAATTGCAGAGCAGCTTGATGATATCTTAAGAAGTAAGGTGGCAGATGAATTTACTCTACAGATGTTTTTAGTTAAGCATAATCAGGTAGGCTATCTTATCGATGACTATGCGCACCAATTTGATACTGATGACTTTTCTGAATTGAGACACATCGGCAAAAAACTGCACTCCTTTTATCTTAATGCTGCAAGGCATGGCTTTAAAACCAAAGACCTCTCAAAACCGAGTTTAAAACACACCGAATGTTTTGTTGTTATTGATTGTGTTAAGGATTCCGAATTAGAAATTAAGGCTAAATTATCTAGATTTCGTGTTGCATTTGAAGCAGCGTTATCTTCTGCAAAAATTGGTCATATCCGAGGGAATGTAGAAAGCTTTTTAAGATTAGGAAGATTTTTCCTAGCTCATAATCCTGATGAAATATACCCACAGCGTGTTGATTATCAAGAAGAAGAGCCACTTCATTATCAAATGACGGGTCTTGATTTTGATTGTGAAATTCAAAAAGAAGGACTCTTGCTCACAGGTGCTAACAATAAGGGTAAGAGTTTTGAAACAGCTGTTTCTGTTTTGACTATCGATAAATTACCTGCAAATTATCATCTTTGGTATAATGTAAATAACAATAATTTTATTTTTGAGAAAGGGCAAAACATACCATGTAATCATATTATTTCTGTTATCTATAAGGTTGATAAGCAGGCATCAGCACTCACACGAGCAAACAGAAAAACACGTGATTTAGATAAAAAAGCCAAAAGTGAATATGCCATCCAAGTTGCAGGAACTGAAGAGCAAGCTAAAACTTGGCGTGCCTTTCGTGAAGATTTAGCGTCACATAAAACCAAAGCAGTAAAAATGCTCTATAACGTGATTTTATTTTCAAGACCTCACGAAAAGTCTCGCGATATAGAAGCAGCTCGAACGGTTTTTAGTTACAACCATATTACTTTATCTTTGATTAAACACATGACGATGCCTTATTTTTTGGTATCTATGCCATTTATGTTTACTAATCACTTGGCAAAGGACTTTTCATTGCCACGGATGATGTGGCCTATATCCTCCTGGAATGCTACACAATACATGCCGGTTATTTCAGATTGGCAAGGGCTTTCAAAGGGTATATTAATGCCTACGATGCGTGACCAATTTAATTTATTAAATCCATTTGATGATAGCCTCGGTACTAATTTTAATATGGCCATCACAGGAACTTCAGGAGGTGGTAAAAGCTTTGCTATTCAGATGATGATGCTCAATGTCTTGTTTAATGGCGGTGATGTTTTTGTCATTGATATTGGTGGCAGTTATAAAAAACTGTGCCATACACTTGGGGGTAATTATCTAGAGTATGAAAATCTCGCCATGAATCCATTTACTCATGTTAAAAATATCTTTGATGATATTGATGATATCGTGGATTTATTTGAGCTACTTGCCTGTTCACGAAGTAAAGCTAGTGATGACGATAGAGGTACATTACGTGAAGCGGTCATGGAATCTTTTGATAGACAAGGAAGCCTAACCTGCATTGATGATATTTGCGCTGTATTACAACAATTATTCGAAAACGAACCTGATACCTATCCAACAGCCAGAATCCTTGCCAAAAACTTAAAACGTTATTGTAAGGGTGCTGAACATGGACGTGTGTTTAACAGTCCTTCAAAGCTTAACCCTCATGCCCGAATTATTGTTATTGATTTGAAATCTATTGAAGATAATGCGGCCATTCGAGGCCCAGTTTTGCTTTCAGTTATTTCTCAGATACAGCGTAGAATGTTTGATTCCAATCGTTCACGTCAAAAAATGTGCATTATTGACGAGGCCTGGAAATTCTTTACAGGCGATGTTATTGCAACTCAATTTATTACCAAAGGTTTTAGAACTGGAAGAAGACACAAGGCTTCCTTTGTGACAATTACCCAAGGAATTGCTGATTATTATAAATTTGATGAAGCTCGTGCTGCTTGGGATAACTCAGCGATAAAAATGATCTTTTTACAAGATCAAGCCTCACTTTTAGAGCATAACAAGCAGCATGAAACATTCTCAGAATATGAAATCCAACTTTTAAGAGTGTTCCCAAAGGCTAAAGATGCTGGCTATTCGCAAGTTCTGATTAAAGCTGGTGGTTTATCTTCCTTTCATCGTTTATTTGTCGACCCTTTTACACGCGTGATGCTGTCATCAGATGGTGATGATTATACAGCAGTCGAAAGGTACGTAAGCCAAGGTATGCGCTTTGTTGATGCCGTGTCACGGGTAGCAGAAGAGCAATTGGGAGTAGAGCATGTTTAATTCAATAAGAATTAGTTTTTTTCTGGTTATGGTTTTAATTACCTTCTTAATTTTATGTGTGTTCCTTATGCGAGGAGATAGGAATAATGTGGCCTTTATTGATATGCAGCGAGTCATGTCACAACCAGCCACATTACTTTCAAAAACAAAGGCAACTCATCAAAAGCAACAAGAAATCTTAAAAGTCTATGCGTCTAACCTTTCAGAAGTAATAAGAGATTACGGTAAAAGCCATAAATTGACCATTATCAGTGCAAATGTCTTAAGCAACTATGGTGGCTTAGATATTACGGATGAAATCATAAGCCTAGGGCTCAACAAAGTGAAATATCATGACTAGAAAGAACAGTAGTCTAATGACAATAATCCTGTTGCTTTTACTAGGAATTCAGAGTGTATACGCTAATACGGTAGCACGTTTTGGTGGATTATTTCCCGTTATCGAAAAAGATATCCGTGAAGTTATTCTTAATAAATTATCTGCATTGGAAAACTCAGGCGAACTTAAAAAGCTAAAGAAAGACGTTATTGAGCGTGTTGAAAAGCAAATAGAAAGGCCAAAGCCTTCTAATCTTACAACGACTACAACGCCTGAAGTATTTTACGTCGATCCTTCTATTACTATTAATGAAGATATTTACAGTGTAGATGGCAAACCCATTGCCAAAGCAGGTGAGAGGATTAATCCTTTTAAACGGATTAATTTTACAAAAACATTAATATTTTTTAACGCCGATGACAAAAGACAGATTAATTGGGTAAAAGCTCAATATGGGCAATATTCTCACGTTAAATTTATTTTAACAGGAGGTAGTATAAAAGAGGCGCAATCTTTATTTGGCAGAGTTTATTTTGATTTAAATCAAACCTTATCAAGAAAGCTACATATTAAGCATGTCCCCTCGGTAGTTGTTCAGGATGGTTTTGTTTGGAAAATCACAGAGGGCGCTATCTTATGAAAAGATTAATCTTCATTATTATGTCCTTGGTTGCCTTTAATAGTTGTGCTTCTGTATGTAAAGGCCATTTTGTTAACCCCATAACTGATGTTTGTTGGGATTGTATTTTTCCCTTAACAATAGGAAGTTCTAATGCAGTCAAAGGCAGTTATCCTGATACTGAAAATCCCAAAAATTATATCTGTACTTGTGTCAATAATAATATACCTAGAATTGGTTTAGCTATTGGTTATTGGGAGCCGTTTGCCTTAGTTGATGTAACCAGAAAGCCTTTTTGCATGGTCAATTTAGGTGTTCAATTTGATTTTGGCCATAAAGGTCTTGGAGGCTCACAAATGCCTTCCGAAGATGGGTATGGTGCTTTTTATTATGTCCATTGGTATAAGTATCCTGTCATATACTGGCTTAATATTATTGCCTCATTAGGTTGTGTGCAGAATGATGGTTTTGATTTAGTCTTTCCAAGCGAGCTTGATCCTACGTGGAATGACTCAGAGCTTTCTTTCGTACTAAATCCTGAGGCCACCCTCTTTTCCTCAATGACTGCACGTATGAGTTGTGCTGCAGATGCGAGCAAAACACTTTTTGGCAAAGCCATTGATTCTTTGTTTTGGTGTCAAGGTGCGCAAGGCTCAACTTATCCCTTAACAGGCTTTGTGGCTAATCAGACAAGTCCAATCTCTGCTGCCTTATTATTAGCCGAACGAACGGATTATAAACTACATCGCTTAGGTGCTATTTGGGATTCAGTTGGAAAGAATTCTCCAGCGCTTTGCCAAACTTATGCATCCACCATTATGTCTAAATCCAGATATCGCTACCAAATGACCAATACCATTGCAGAAGCTTCAGATTGTCATCCATTTGGACATACGACTACCAGTTGGGAGATAGGCCATATTCGGCCTGGAGATGGTGATAATTATGGATTCTTAATTTGGCGCAAGCGAAATTGCTGCTTTTTGTGAGGATTAATTATGAAATTTTTATTGGGAATAAGTGCAATTTTAATGGCATGGAGCTTTAACCTTGAAGCTAATGTTAATGATTATATCAATCGGGTCGCTAATGAAAGCGAGCAGCTAAAACAAGCAGTTCCATCTAACCAGATTAACGACATTAAAACGGATTCGTTTGCACAATTGGAAGAATATAAGCCATTGGTCATGAGTGTTCGTAATTCAAAAAATTCAGCTAGCAGGCAAGGCGGAAAACCTGCAGAGGGGGCAATATTATTTATCTCTTTTTCAATGCCTGAGGAAACTATTTTAGCCTTAGCAGACGAAGCAAGAAGCTATGGCATTCCTGTCGTCATTAAAGGACTTATTGACAGCGATTTTAAAAAGACACTAGAAAAAATCATGGCGCTACATGAAAAAGCAAAAGAAACAGGACGCAGTTTTTCAGGATTTTCAATTGATCCTGTTTGGTTTGAGCAATTTGAAATTAACACAGTTCCTGCTTTAGTTGTCACGCGAAGGCCTTCTTGGTGCTTGTATCAAAAGGCCTGCCCCAACCAACCTTTTGACATGGTTTTGGGTAATGCTTACATCAGAAAATCTTTGAAAGTGATAGCAGATAAAGGTGAGCAAGTACCTGAAGTGGCACGTATGATTTTGGAGAAACATCATGTTTAAAGAAATAGTCATACTGCTACTTTTTGTGCCTTTAGTATTCGCAGGTCAAACAGATACAGATTACATGGACTATAAAAACCGCGTACAGGCATTGCGTGCTCAAGCTTTTAATGCTGCAAGAGGTTTTGAACCTAGTAATACTTTAAAAGATTACACGGAAAATCCAGAGCAAAAGAAATATTTTCAGGAAGTTCAAGCACAACACGATCATTTACCAACTATTGCACAACAAGAATTAAGTAAAGATAGGGCAGGCTCAACAGTTTATAAGCATTTTGCTGATAAGCCTTTAGTTGAAATTAATAAAAATTCTGAAGCTATTAAAAAGGCCTTGCTTATTGAAGAGCAGAGCCACGCCATTGTAAATGGTCAATCTAATAATGAAATTCATTGCGAAGGAAAGCCTAAAAATTGTCGTCAAATTAATGAGGAAGAACAATGTATCTATACAAATAATAATAATGAAGATAAGCGTTTTATAGGTTGTGAAGCTCAGAAAGAAAGAGGATGTCAACAAATCTTATCTCAGTGTATTAAACAAAGTGAAAACCACTGTGTGTCTTTTAGGCAAACCTATTTATGTCCAAAAACGCATTGTGATATGCAAGTTGTTTGTGCCAAAAACATTTTTTGTGCAGACGGTGGGTGCGTCAATACACAAGAAAGCAGTAATGCGAATATGGGAAAAAATGTATCAGCACTAGCTGCAGTATCAGCCAGTGGTAGAGAGTATGTAGAGGTAAGAGAGAAATCGCCTGGTAAGAATAGGCCATCTCCCAAACCTCGTCAAAAACCAATTAAAATTTTTCAAGGAAAGGCTGTAAGTTGCAAAATTTATGATTGGAATTTTTTAGATTGCTGTTCCGATAAAGGCTGGGGAGAGAAACTAAATCTCGCTCATTGTCCTCATGAAGATAAAGCATTAGGCGAAGCAAAACTTGCTTATCGCGTCCATTTCTTAGGTAAGTTTTGTGCCAAACATTGGCCTAAGCCCATCAAAGGATGCAAAAAATGGAAAAATACATACTGTGTTTTTGATTCCAAGTTATCAAGAATTATTCATGAAGAAGGCCGTTTAAAACAGTTAAATGCGAATGCCCTAGGTTCAGCTAAATACCCATTATGCGACGGTTTAACTGTTGAAGAACTTAAGCTTATTGATATGGGCCGTATCGATTTTATAGAGCCTGTCTATCCTTATCTTACAGGTAGCCCTGACAAAAAAGCTGGTATTGCCGATGATATATCTTTAAACGCTCCTAACTCAGACTCACTGTTGTCTCAAACATCTGAAAGAATTAAAAAACGCATGGAGCAAAACGTATGAAACTAATTTTTACCTTCCTTTTATTGATACCCCTAATTGTATGTGCAGATATGACAGAGCATAAGGCGCATGGCTTTCATTGGTACAGTACTGAGGCTCAAGAACCAGAAAGGATTATAAAACTTCAAAAACCACCTGCAAAAGAGTCATTAGAGCCTTATGAAGAACTGCTAGCAAAGCGTAAACAAACAATGAATTTACTTGCAGAATCTTTACTCAGGCCTTCTGTTGAAAAAACCACAGCCTATATTTCAGCGCAACAAGAAATGGCCGAACGCCATCAAAAGTTTGTTCAAAATTGGGAGCGAGCATTATTGATGAATCCACAATTGGATCATCGTTTGAATGTCCCAACAGATAACAATGCTATTGCGACTAAAAATGATGAGCAGAAAATCCTGACAGAGGCGATAATTAGTGAAAGTGCGAAACGATTTGGTCTTATTTTTGTCTATCAAGGCAGCAGTACGCTCGCACAACGATTCTCTAGTGTTTTATTGCTGTTTGTCAAAGAACATAATTTCGCCATGATTCCTGTATCAGTTGACGGAGTTATGATTCCAGAAATAACAGGCTCTAAAATTATTCCTCTTGCCTTTTTAGCAAGTAAGCTACCTGTAAAGCAGCAATACTTACCGGCTTTATTTCTCGTTAATTTAAAAACCCAGCAATTATCACCACTATCTTATGGCTTCATTGCTCTATCTGATTTAAAGACACGATTTTTGGATGTGGCGACCGATTTTAAACGATTCAGTTATGCAGGTTTGGGAGTATAGAAATGAAAAAATTTATATTACTTTTAATGATGGTTTTTTGTAGTGCATCTTTTGCAAATCCTGCGCTCGATTCAATTAATTTAATATTGAAGAAAAAAAGTCAAAGCAATACTTATTCAGCAGAAATAAAAGATTTACAAAAGCATTATCAATTTATTTTTATCCATCGCGCTGATTGTCCTCATTGCCATAAATTTGCTCCCATATTAGATGACTTTGCAAATCACTATAAGATACCAGTGCAGGCATACAGTGTGGATGGAGGCAATCTAGCGCCCTTCAAATCAGAGCCATTAACACCTGAATTATTTCGAACATTTTTTTTATCATCTGGGTTTAAGCCAATAGTGCCTGCTCTTTTTCTGCTAAACAATGACACCTTTGAAGCCTATCCTGTTTTATTCGGTGAAGCACAAGCCTATCAACTCTCAGAGCGCATGTATGAATTGCTGGAGCATATCAAGGAGCAGTTTCATGGCTAAATTAAGAAATCTTGTTATAGGGATGCTAGCTGTAAGTCAAATAACAATAGCAAGTCCAAGTTCTGAATTGAATCATTTTTTTAACAACCTTGGTTTTGCCAGTAATGTTACAGGTGCTCACGCTTACCAAACTCAGGCTGCAGGTTATATTTCATCAGGCAGCATGTATGTTCGAAACCAAGTACGTAATATTCAGATCGCTCACGTTGATGTACCTGGATTTCGTACAGGTTGCGGCAGTATCGATATTATTGCTGGTGGGTTTTCCTTTATCAGCACAGATCAGATAACGCAATTTATGCAATCCATCCTTTCAAGTGGTGCAGGCTATGCACTAAACCTAGCACTTGAAACAGAATTACCCGAAGTTGCTCATTCTATGCAGTTTGTTCAGAAGCTTGCTAATGATATCAATAGCTCAAACTTAAATTCATGTGATATTGGTGAAACGCTAGGGGGCGCGCTTTGGCCAAAAAATCGTGCCGAGGGGCAGCGAATTTGTGAAGATATTGGTATGAAGTCCGGTTATTTTGCTGATTGGGCTCGCGCAAGGCACGGATGTTCAACAGGCGGGGAGGTTGAATCACAATTATCAAAGGCGAAAAACGATCCAACTTATAAAGATAGGGTCCCTTATAATAAAAACGTCGTTTGGGATGCATTACAGTTAAATCAATTCTTAAGACAAAATAAAAAACTTGCTGAAGCCTACATGTCAATATCAGGCACTGTGGTTTTTGATAAGCAGGGTGCTTTAACGACTTATCCCTCTTTAATCCATAATCGAGATTTTATCAAAGCCATGCTTTATGGTGGTAAGTTGCCTAGCTATAAATGCAATGATATTCAAAAAGATTCTGCCTGTATTGATGTAAGTTATTCAGAAAATACCAATCAGATTATTGAGGTTAAAGACAGTATTGTTTTTAAAGTACAAGAGCTGATTCAAGGTATACATGACAATATCCGAGCAGGGACTGCTTTAAGCGCAGAGCAGGAAGGCTTAATTAATATGACGCATGATTCAGTATTTCGCTTAATTGCTGCTAATGCCCAAGAAGGTATAAGTATTCAAGGAAGTTATGCGTTAGCACAAAACATAGCTACCGATATTCTGTCTCAATATCTTTCTAACTCCTTATCTATTATTCGCTCATCCTTATCAGGGCATGATATAGGCGCAAATAACCAAGAAAGACTGTTATCGAATTTGCAGGAAGCCCAGCGTTATGTAGAAGATTTTTCTAAAGAGTCACGAGCGCGTTTTAATCAAAGTATGCAAACAAACACACTTATTCATGAAAATGT
The DNA here is from genome assembly GCF_900461525.1 of Legionella busanensis. Lineage (NCBI taxonomy): Bacteria > Pseudomonadati > Pseudomonadota > Gammaproteobacteria > Legionellales > Legionellaceae > Legionella > Legionella busanensis. Next base: position 73,734 of record NZ_UGOD01000002.1, read on the forward strand.
AAAACAAGCCTTTAGCGCTTTAAGCCCTCTGTTGCAATCAGCATACAAAGAAGGAGTAAGAGTATGAGTTTCGGTGAGGCCATGTTGGCTATTTATACACCGCAAAATGGTGCCTATTTTAAGGAAACATTGGATGCTGTAGCGAGCGTTATGAAAACAGAAACCTTTAGCGACGCTATAGATTCTGTATTAATACTGGCTTTTTGTATGGCAGCATTTATATTTGTGAAGGGTAATAAAGTCCAAGCGCTATTTCGCTACATTTTAACCACTTTCTTTGCGCTATATTGCCTTATTGGTATTACGGTTCCTGTCAATATACAAGATATGCAACGCCCGATGGATGCGCTAACAGTAGATAATGTTCCAATCGGTATTGCGCTTCCAGCCTCAATTATCAGCCGTTTTGGGTATGCTATTACTGTGGTATTTAGTGATGTATTTAGAACGCCCGCTGATTCTGATTATATTAAATCAGGCATGATTTTCGGTTCACGCACCTGGTTAAGCTCCACTAGTGCAAGTTTTAATGGTTCACCTGAACTTTCACATGATGTATCTGCTTTTATTAGGCAATGTATTTTTTCTGCCAAATTATTAGGCAGCAGACAAATTAGCGCCACTGAATTAATCCAAAATAAAAATTTGCAGGAATTATATCTTGGTGATGGCAGTTCCAAGCATTCTCCAATATTTAGAGTTATTTTTAGAGATGGTCAAAATAGAAGTTGTACAGATGCGGCAACTAATTTAAGGGCAAGAATCAATACGGCTGTGGATCAAGAGCTGTCAGCTTTAAGCCGTTTAATGAGCAATGGTGATAAGAGTAAATATGAAGAAGCCTTAGAGGCCGCTCATAAATATTATATGGGGGTGTCTAAAACTTCCGCGCAAATACTCACTCAAAATATGCTTATTAACGCCACGCGAAATGCTGCTCGTGATGCATTCGCTTTTAATGGTGCTGATGCAGATTTAATGAACTATACCAATACAGCAAGTATGCAAAAGATGCACATAGCTGAGGCAAATAGCTTTTGGCTTGCAAGTTATCGGCTACCGTATTATATGACTGTATTTTGGATGCTAACCGTTTGCATATTTCCCTTAGTTTTTTTAATCTCACTTTTCCCTACTACCCAAAATGTATATAAAGTATATTTGCAATCACAAGCCTACCTCTGGACTTGGCCTCCTTTATTTATCATTATCCACTTTTTTGTCTCAATGGCTTCAGCAACTACAACCAATATTTTCAACCAACAGACAGGGGGAGTGAGTTTCTCTAATATCGATTCATTAGCAAATCTACAAAGTTATTTTGCTTATACTGCAGGAGCGTTAGCCGCAAGTGTTCCTTTCCTTGCTTACTATATAACTAAGGGTCTCGCTTCCGTGTTAAGTCAGGCTGCACAACATTTTGGCGGCATTGCCCAATCTCTTTCAACCTCAGAAGCCCAGTCTATTGCTCAAGGCAATGTGTCAATGGCGTCTTATAGTGGTTGGAATATGAATTATGACAATACTAACGCTCACAAATTTGATACTAATCGCTCGTTTGCAGAAGGCAAAATTACGGCCCAACATGACAATGGTGCATTGATTTCAATGTTGCCAAATGGAACATCCGTAGGCAATGTTCAACCAGCGATTAGTAGTGCTGTTGTTGGTATACATGGTTCAGAACGGGTAATCGATAGCTTAAATCAAAGCGCACAGCAATCTTTCCATAACGCAGAGCAGCATCGAGTTGCTGCTGATAAGCATTTACATCAAGCTTTTTCGGGACTTTCTCAATTTAATGATGCAACGTCTATTGATACTAGAAATGGTGCAGGTCTTAGTAAAACTGAAAGCAGCTCTTATCATGAAGATATTAGGCAGATGAAGGACTCCGTTCAGCAATATAATAGTCATCACGATGTATCAAAACATATCTCTCTTGATCAGGCACTTACTGGAAAAATTGATACGGGAGGGTCTGCTTTGGGAATGATTGGCAAACTTGCCTCCGGAGTTTCTGTTGAAGCAAGTGGTAGTTTGCGACATGGAAACCAATACAGCGATAACCTGCAAGACTTTTTTAATTCAAGCGAGGGGAGTGCTTTTTCGAGTGCATTTAATCACATGCAAACAACAGCACACAATCAACATCTTGATGTATCTGATTCCACTAGCCTTTCAGGCTCTGAACAGATTGCTGCTAATATTTCAAAAGGTGCATCTTTAATGTCTCAGGCTAGTGCTGAATTTTCATCAGGGCTTAACTATCAATCTGCAGGTGCCCATGCTAGGGAGGACGCTTTAAGTATTGATGCAAACTTTAATCAAGCTTTACATGATTATGTAGCTCATCGCCATGGCGCCACTGGGGTTGATACCATGCTTAGATCAGATAGCGCAAGCATCCAAAAACAGCAAGCGTATGCTAAAGAGTTTATAAATTCAGAAGTAGGAAAAAGCATGATAAGCGAGAGCGTTCAAAGTCAGCTTAGTACAGCCAAGTCGGCTATTTATAGACAATATCAACAAAATTCAAACAATATAAAAAGCAGTACTACTTCAAATATTGAGAATTCGCATCAGAAAAATTTATCAAACGTTGCCCAGAAAATTGATGGTAATGGAATTGGTTTGACTAAGTTAAACCAGCAAACACAATCCGAAATTGACACGCTTATGCATGGTTATCAATCAAGCTCAGTCACTGATGCGTTTAGACAGCAAGAGAGCGTTACAAAAGATGCAATTAATCACCAAAAGGATAGCCTTTCAAGTATTCATGCAACCCAGAAAAAACAAAGTGAACATCAGGGTTAACTTAATTTAAGGAGTAATACAATGACTAATACTAAAGCTTTTCAGGCATCCTTAAGGGAAGACATTGAAAACCTTCCAAATCTTCAATTGGATAGCGTCTCGCCCAGTAGTTTTTATTTCCCACTCCTTAAAGAATGGTTTCGATATTTTATCATATTGTGCCTTGCAAATGTAGTTGTTGTTTATGGTCTTGCCTATACAAGCTCTTTTTATATCCGAGGCGTACATCACTTGGCACGTGATATTATTCTACCCAATTTCTTCTTTTCCCTTGCTTTGCTCGTATTTTTAAGCCAGTACCACATCTTTAGACTACTCGCTAAAGATAAACTTAAATCGCTTAATTATATCCAAGAGGTCATTAATAAATTGGAACTCGTATTCTTAGCTCTATTTATACTTTTTTATGCATTCTGTCTTCAAACTGAAGGTGATATTGCAGGCACGATTATGGGCGCTTCCGTTTCTGCTTTCGTTTCTGCTTCTTTATGCATGGGATTAGTGGTGATGTTTGGCGCAGCACGTGTGGGTTTACCTGTTATTTTAAGCCTAATATCTAAATTTCTTGAAAAAAAGCAAGATAATCAAGCAGAGTAAGAAGCATATCTTATGAAAACATCCGGTCTACATTTTATTAGAGGCGGCCAGGTTTTTGACTTTAGCATGCGCATGATGTTTCAAGTCTTAAACAGAATTCTGGCTTGGGCAATTTTAGGGTATTTTCTACTTGTTATTGCTCTTCTATACCTAAGTTCGATGAATGAAATTTATCTTATCGCTATAAAGTTGATTAGTAATATTTTGACTCATATGGGTAAGGGCAATATTGTTGTCTGGCATTCAGATAATGCTATGTTAACTGCATATCAGGTCGTAAATTCTAAGCCAATCGCATCTGCGATCATAGTAGCAAAACAAGTTCTTTGGAGTCACTTAATTAAGGTGCTTTATTATTCCGGTATAGTTTATCTATTCATTGTTTGGGCATTTTATTACTTATTTAAAAAACAAGGAGAAAAACTAAGTCAGGATAAATACCTATCAGGAACAAGGCTTGCTAAGAATACCAAAGAGACGATTAAATCACTTAAGAAATCAGGTAAAGAACTCTCTGATATCAAACTTTTAAACTTGCTACCCATGCCCAAACACTCTGAAAAACAGGGAATACTATTTCACGGCTCAACGGGCTCAGGAAAAACTCAAGCCTTAATGCATCTTCTAGAGGAAATCAGAGCAAGCGGTGATCCGGCTATTATTTATGATAAGGAATGCACGATTAAGCCGTATTTTTTTAATTCAGAGAAAGATATTGAATTAAATCCAGTCTCTGTGCTTTGTGCTAATTGGGATATGTGGGAAGAATGTGCCAATCCTTTAGAGCTTGGAACGCTCGCAACCTACCTTATTCCAAAATCTGTACAGGGAAGCGATCCCTTTTGGGTGGATGCTGCACGAACTATATTGACCTCCATGGCTTGGAGAATCAAAGATTGGCCTGACAAAAGCGCCATTGTGCTTTTACAGTTATTGTTGACAACGACCTTAGATGAAATGCGCGGCATTTTGAAAGGAACAGAGTCTGAAAACTTAGTTAGCAAAGAAATCGAAAAAACAGCCATATCGATTAAATCTGTTATGGCTACTTATACAAAAGCATTGCGATTTTTAGAAGGGTTAAATACTAAAGATAAGAAAAAATTTTCAATTAAAAATTGGGTGGCTGATACCTGTCGAGAAGACTATAACAACGGTTGGCTATTTATAACATCGAGGTCACAATACCATAAAGAGATAAAGCCAATTGTGTCCCTTTGGCTTGGTCTTGCTATGCAGGCTGTGCAGTCGCTAGAAGCGAATCATAATCGAAGAATATGGCTTATTATGGATGAGCTGGCGAGTCTTCATAGACTTGAAATGTTATCGGATACCATGGCTGATATTAGAAAATTTGGAGGCTGTGTTGCTATTGGTATTCAGTCTATTGCTCAGCTTGATTTTCTTTATGGTACCCATGAAGCGAGTGCTATTGCTGACTTATTAAATACATCCATTTATTTTAGAAGTCCAAAAGCCAAAGTTGCTAAGTGGGTATCGGATGATTTAGGTGAGCAGGTTATTACAGAAATTAAGGAAAGCCGCTCATACGGCCCTGATTCAGTGCGAGATGGTAATACAGTAGGCACACAAAGAACCACTAGAAAAACTATTGAACCTAGTCAAATTATGACACTTGAAAACCTCGAATGTTATGTACGTTTAGTAGGTAATCATCCTATTACATTTGTTAAAAATAATTATGTTGAGCGTGAAACTATTTGTAAGCCACTTATTGAGCGACAAATTAACTTTGATGCATTAGATAGTATTAATCAGGCGATAATACAAATTCAAAGTGATCGCAATATTGATGAAAGTGTAAGAAAAATCAATCTTTTCGAAAAAGAAGCATTAAGCCTTGCAGAAAGAGAACCAGGTCTTCAGTCTTCGGCAGAAAATGAAACAGAGAATATTGAATCTAGTGAATCTCCTATCGTGATTAAAGAAATATACAACTAAGGATAGGGAGTAAGTATATGCTGACCATTAAGCCTCTTAAGAAAGCTAAAGATGCACAACATTATTATAGTGAAAAGGATAATTATTACCTTACTGACAAAGACACGCTAAAAGATTCTTCTTTGTGGATGGGAAATGGTGCTACGGAGCTCGGTTTAAGGGGAGTTGTTGAACCAAGCCGTTTTTTAAGTTTATTAAATGGTGAGCTTCCTAATGGTAAAGCTTTAGGGATTGTTAAGAATGGTGTTAGGGAGCATCGGGCAGGTACCGATATAACGCTATCTGCCCCAAAATCAGTCTCTATCCTCGCTCTTGTTGGTCAGGATGAGCGTATAATTCGAGCCCATCAAACAGCGGTTCAAACTACTTTTTTAAGAATTGAAGCGATGGCTGCTGAAGCAAGAATTACATTTAACAAGGAAACGGCTTTTGAAAAGACGAATAATCTGACTGCAGCCACCTTTCTCCATACTTCATCGAGAGATCTCGATCCTGATTTACATACTCACATCATTATTATGAACATAACCAAACGCCTTGACGAGCAATGGCGAGCGCTTTCATCAAGAACTAAAGAAGATAGAGAAAATCTAGATCATGGCTTTCGAGAAATTATTTATCAAAACCAGCATTATTTTGGTTTGGTGTATATGTCTACTTTGGCGAAAGAAATAAGGGAGCTTGGTTACGATATAAGGATTAAAGACATTTATGGCAATTTTGAAATAGAAGGCATACCAGAAGAATTAATCAAAGATTTATCAAAACGTAGGGAGGAAATCATTCATGATATGAAAGAAAAGGGCTATTTTAGTGCAAAAGCAGCTGAGATTTCCAATGGTGTGACTAGGAAGAAAAAAGCTGATATTGACAGCATAAGCCTGTTAGCTAAATGGCTTGAAGAAATTAAAACGTATGATGTTAATCTTGACGCGCTAATAACCACATCAAAGAATAAAGAAAATCGAGCTATTTATGGCAATACATTACCACAAATTAAAGAATTTATTAGTCGAGATGTCAAAGAGGCGATACAAGATGCAATAGCTCATTTATCTGAATATAACATGCAGATAAAACATGCAACTTTAGTCAGGCTAGCCTTTAGTTTTGCAGCAGGTAAAATTGATCATAATGAAATTGAACAGGAAATAGATAACCTCCTTCAATCAGGTAAGCTATCTGGGAAGGAATTCGAATATTATACTACCAAGGAGCTCCTTGAAAAGGAAAAGGAGTTTACTAGGGTTTTGCTTGCTAATCCTAAAGATACAATCGCTCTTGAAACTTCAGGTACAGGTAGTGCAGCAGCTATATTATCTCAAAAGCAAAGAATCCAGGTGGTTGATGTTAATGGGTTAGCTAATCAGAAAACGTTAATTCAAGATTTTGTAGATATTGCGGATAGAAATAAAGTTAATGTTTATGTTCTTCATCAAGGTCGCAATCAAGTTGAGATACTAAGCAATGAAATAAAAAGAACAAATAATAGCTTATTTTCATGGCTTATGAACCTATTCAAAGATGATATTGTTCATACGGTTGGAGGATTTAAATATCATTATGGTAAAACGCTTAATACAGATGAGAAAGAAAGTCTTATTATTGTTCATGACGCACAAAAAATTTCAATAGATGATCTAAATTCATTAAATAACATCAGCAGCAGAAGTCGAGGGCGATTAATTTTATTAAATAACATTGAATCAACCTTAGGCTATAGTCCTGGCAACCCTATCAAGACGTTGAAAGAAAATGGCATCAATCATACCTTATGCTTAAGTGCTCGAAAAAATATATCTGTTAACCTCCATTTGAGTAAAAATCCTGAAAATGATTTGATAAAGACCTGGATGGGTTATGACAGAAAAACGCAGATTAATTCAACTATCGTTGCTTTAACGAATAGACAATTATCTGAGTTAAACACACATGTTCGAGAGGAACTCATCCATCGAGGAATAATCGGAAATAAGCAAGAAATTATTGATGTGTTGTCGGCCATAAATTTAACTCAGGCACAAAAACAGCACAGTAAATTCTTTGCAGTAGGCGATAGGATTACATTTAAGGCATTTACAAAAAATCAGACACACTATACGGTCAAAAGTATTGAAGATAGCAAACTCATTTTGGAAAGCGATTCAAACATAGAAAGCAAATTTAATCTTAGAGGAGCAGATGAGTTCATTGTCTCTCGTAAAAAAGGCCTAAATTTGGCAATAGGAGATGTTATTACTAATGATCGTTTAATTATTTTTAAAAATAATCGTATTGAAAAGGGAGGGCGCTTTCAAATACTTGATATGAATGTAAAAAGTATACATCTTAAACATGAAAGCAATATTCTCGTTATCGATAGGGAATCTTTTTCCAGTAACTATTTTTCCTATGGCTATTGCAAGAAATTAAATGGGCTTAAAGGCAAAGAAGAAAATATCCTTATTAGTGCAAAACCACATCAGTTAAATAAGAATTTAAGTGGTGAACTTTCCGAATATGCTAAGAATATCTTACTGTTTACTACTAATCTCAATAAAGCTCAAAATTTTCTCGATAGCGAACAAATTAAATGGACAGCAGCAGATATTCTTAAAAAAACGCCTGATACTATTTATCGTAATGCATCTTACGCAGATAAAATCATAGAAAAAGATATCAAGCTCTTACTCAAAAATATTGAAATCAGAGATTCGTTAGATAGAAAAGAAGTAGCTAAAATGGCTGTATCTTACGCTATAGCTAAATGTGCTGAGAGACAAGCCGCATTTAAGCATAGTGAATTGATGCTGCATGCGTTAAAACACGCGTTAGGTAAGGCTGATTTTAATGATATTTCGCCTATTCTTAAAGAGCGGATCAAAATCTTAGATTTAGTTCATTTAGATACCTGTTGGACAACAAAAGATGCCTTAATTCTGGAAGAAGACATTATACGTGCTAACTTTTCTGAACAAGGAAAAGTAGCACCTATCATGCGCAATTTAAATCAAGTTACTCTCCCTCATAAATTAACCCAAGGACAGCGCCAAGCCATACTACAAGCTATTTCAACTACAGACAGATTTGTTTCTGTTCAAGGTCTTGCAGGCGTGGGTAAAACCACAATGATGCAGCAAATACAGGACATTGCGGTAACGAATGGATTTCAAGTATTAGGACTTGCACCTACACACCAGGCAAAATCTGAGTTGATTAAACAAGGTATTCAAGCCTTAACTATCGATCATTTTTTAACAAATGAAACATCCATTAATGATAAATCACTCCTTATTATTGATGAAGCTTCTATGATAGATAATGTTAAGTATCATGAACTACAAAAGAGAATAATTAGTGGCAATGCTCGTGGTATTTTTACTGGAGATATTACACAGCTACAATCTTTGGCAAGCGGCATACCGCATGAGCTAACTATAAAAACACAGTCTCAAAAAGTTGTTTTCATGGATGAGATCATGCGCCAAAATCCTAATCCAGAGCTTAAAAGAGCAGCAGAATTTGCATCTCGCCGTGAAATTAGAAGGGCTTTCGAAGTGTTAGGTAAGATAGATCCTGAAAAATATATTACTCGAGACAAACCATTCGTGCATAAGCTTAAGTCTTCTATAATAGAGATTCCCTGTGCGCTTAATGAAGAGGGCCAAAAGGACTATAAACCTATCTATAAAGCCATCGCTAATGACTACTTAAGTCGAACAACAAATTGCCAAGAACAAACAATCGTTATTGTTCATGCTCATAAAGACAGAGACACTATTGATACACTTATTAGGCATGGTTTAAAAAGACAAAATCAAATAAGCCAAGATGGCCAAAAAATAAATCGTCTTTTTTCTAAGAGTATGGATAAAGCCGATATGTTGTATATCGAAAATTTTCGTCCTGGTGATATTTTGCGTTTCGGTAAAACATACCACGCTGTCCAAAGAAATGAGTATCTTACTGTATCAGAAGTCAATAAAAATAATAATGAATTGATATGTAAGACAATAGATGGCATAACCCTTAATATTAAACCAAATACGTTAATACACGCAAAAGCCGCTTTATACAGCCATGCCCAATTTGAGCTAGCCTGTGGTGACAAGATTCGGTTGAAACTTAGCAATGAAGAGAAAGGCCATGTTTCTAATCGGCAATATACCGTTGCCTCTATTAAAGACAATATAGTTTGGCTCAAAAATGGGGAAGAACAATTAAAACTTGATACCAAAAACCCATGCGATCAACATTGGGATTATGCTTATACTAATACAGCTTATTCGAGTCAAGGGGCAACAACTAAATTAGCAATTGCGCTAGAGCTTGAAAATAGGGTAGTGGTCACGACACACCGTTCTCATGAAATTGATATTACTCGCGCTTCAGATCAGGTATCTATTTATACTGATAATGCTAAGAATCTTGTAGACAGGCTTGAAAATAAAATCAAGCAACGTCATGTCGATAAAACTTCTGCCATCATTGAAGCCGACTGTTACTTAGAAGATAAAAAACAAACCTTGAAGGTAGGAAAAGGGCTCTTATCACGTCGGGAAACGATAACTAATGAGCGTATGTTTTCAAAAGAAACGAAGAAAGAAATACGTGTGGTAGCTCAAGGAAACAACGTTCATATCGATGCAGATCACATTCTAAGTTGCTTAAATCAGCAAGGTAATAGGCTCGCTATATCTCTCTTAGGTGAGCCTAATACTCACCTATCTAACAATCGAGAATTACGATATGGGTCTAAAGGAAGTCTAAAAATTAACCTAGATAAAGGGCTTTGGTATAATTTTGAAACAGGTGAATCAGGCAATTTTTTTCAACTGATTCAAAATGAATTGCAACTTAAAAATTTTAAAGAAACATTGGATTTTGCTGTTAAATTTACTCATCACATTCCAATTCAGAAATACGTCAAGCACCAAGATGTCTCGAAGGACAGCCTTAAGAATAAGCCTGATAAAAAAATAGGAATGCGTGATAGGGCCTCTGAGCTATATGCTAAATCAAAGCCAATAAAAGGGAGCATCATTGAAAAATACCTCATCGTGCATCGAGGCATTCATCACTTCGAAAACTCAGACCTACGCTACTGTCCTTCAGTTCCATCAAAGAAAGATGGTCAAGGCTGCTATTCACCCGCACTCTTAGCCTTTGCAAAAGATAAAGAAGGCAATATAAACCACGTCCAGGTTACAAGAATCAATCAACAAACAGCGAATAAAGATAAGATGCTTGATATTACCAAACAAACGTATGGCACGATGAACGGTTTTGCAGTGAACCTCAATCATAAAGGAGAAGGGGAGGTTACTTACTTAACAGAAGGGATAGAAACAGGCTTAAGTATTCTTGAAACCAACCCAAAAGCCCGCGTTTATAGCACACTTGGTAAGCAAAATTTTTATACTATTAATACGGACTATTTAAGCAAAGAAGTCATCATGTGCTTTGATAATGATGGTGATAATTCCTTTAAACACCTTAAGGGAAAGGAATCAAATGTATTGATTGATGCGGCAACTAGATTGGTAGATAAAGGATTTAACGTCTTGATATCGCTATCTAAAATTAAAAATCGTGATCTCAATGATGTACTTCTTGACCAGGGGGTAAAGGGGGTCGAAAATGAGCTTAAACTGTTAATATCCGTCGATGAATTTAAAAAACTCTGTGCTGACTTTAATAAAAAAATAAACCTAGATTCTGTAAATAAAGAGATTAACTTAAACGTCGATAAAATCCATAAACCTGATTTTTTAAAGGCTATAAATCAACCAGAACTCGCCAATAAGGGCTTAATTGAAAGGATAAAGTATCTGTCCATAAATAAGAACCTACCAGACCAAGCGCAAGCTGTTCAAGAGCCAAAGGTACATAAAAAGATAGAGATCGCTCGAGAACTATAATTATTAATTATTGACCTGTTTTGTGGCCTTTAAGATATCCTTCAACAATCCGCTCAATTAAAGCAACGGCAGTCTCTGCATCATAAACACCCAGTCTTGATTTTTCTCGATTAAATACAGATGAGAGTATTTCAATTAATAATTCATTGGCTCGAACACTATTTTCTAATAAAAAAGAGGTAATATTGTCTTGCTTTTCTTCAAGAGAATTTAGAAGAACTTGCGCGCCAATTGACAGCATTTCAGCTGCTATCGATTCCTTTGATTTTCCTTTTCGCTGAGAAATATCTTCTATTTTTTCTATAACATCTGCGCCAACATCAATTGTTATTTCCATAGTGAAATGCCTTGCTCTAAAGGTATGGTTTTAAGGCCAATTCCGTTAATTTTAAATTTTACTTCTTTATAAGAAAGTGACTGAAATCCACTAAAGTTATCATTTAAATATTGAAGTGTTGATTGCTTAACAATATTAATATCCTCACTTTTAAATTGATTGGCCATTAACAAACTTTGAAATTGATTTTGAAAAAGAAGATGGGGTATTGAAGCATGTATTTGCTCAATCATTTTTCGAATAACAAGCAAATCTTCTTCTTCGTTTTTATTGGTTTTAATCTCATGATGAAGACAATAAGCTAATAAAAATTTTAATGCTTTGGCAGGAGAAAGCTCATCGTTGCCTCGCTTTTTTAAATCATGCTTGTCGGCTAAATTGTGAAGATACTCCATCTCTTTAGGTGTTAATCTTAAGGTTAAAACATCTTGTTCATTCATAATTTTCTTTTAAGAAGTCTATATCAACTAAATAATACAATAGTATACATTAAGATTACAACTGTATTACAAAAAATTAATATCATTTAATATCAATAAGTTAAAATAATAATTTGTAATACTATTGTAATTATTCATCTTGTTGGGAAAAATGGTAAAAAATAGGTAAATTAAAAAATTATTATATTTTTCAAATGGTTATATTAGGACTTGTCTGGCAATTATCTTGCGTGGTGTGTGTAGAATTAGAATCTTGTTATTTTATTTTTACTTTGTACGGCCTAGTAGCGGCTGTTTTATCTTATTTATTTTTTTACTTTTGAAAGCGCATTTTAATTGCGTGATTGTCATTGAATATGGTTTAAAGGATTTTTAGGAAAATTGTAATTAGTTTATTAATAATTATTATTTATGTTTAAATAAGAGGAACAGTAGGTATTTAATTTTTTTTCATTTTAGAATAAAAAAATAATTTAATCAGTTTTTTTTATCTTTAAGTTATTAAATATCTGCAACTCCAAAGTAGAAATTTTTATACTAAAAAGCGTCTTGAAAATCATCATTAGTAATCCGTTAGTTAAAGTCAATTTTTGTATTCAAATAAAGAAAATATTTAAATAAAAAATTAAGATTATTTATAATAAATTATTGAATTTTCAAGGAGTTATTGATAATATAGAAGGGTAGTTAAGCGTGATATTTAGTTGCGACTAACAGCTAAACATCACTAATCAAAAACACTATTGGAGTAGTGAAATGACTATCTTTAATTTACCAAAACTTCTTTCCCCCATCAAATCCTTTTTCTCTCGTTCAAAGAAAGGACAAGTTTATCTAAGTTCTTTAGAGCGTGCCTATATGGAGCAAGCAGCCGAACTTATGCGATTAAAACATCGTCTAAATAACGCGTAATTTTCTTTTAGATACGATAACAACTTCAAAAGGATTCTCTATGTTAGCTATCTCACCAACACTTATAACAGATAGACACCGTCTTGATTTTTTACCTCATCATTTTGGCCGTTGGCATGGCATTGCTGAGTCGACCCTTTATAAGGTGCTTGCCGAGTTTTGTAATCAATATGAGGGCGCTTACTGGCACTTTTACAAACTTAGCAATCAAGGTCTTTATATGGCGCCTGAGATACCAGGACCCTTAAAGCTCTATATTCCAGGAAATGGCTATCAAGGTGAGGTTAGTGCAGATGCAGCAGGCATTATTGCTACTCTCTATATGCTTAATTATCTTTGTAACCGCAGCCAATCAGAGATGTTTTTACATTTATATGATTTATTACTTGATTATGCCTGTGAGCACTCAGAGAGAAAGAAAATAGTGGCTGCCATTGATTAATGTTAGCTTCCCCGGCTTGGGGGAGCAAAGAAACCTAAAAAACTGGAGAAATGGTAGCATATATGTTACTATAATTATAATGAAAATAAAAATAGAACAATTTATAACAACAGAGGGAATCAACCCTTTTGAAAATTGGTTTAATAAGCTCAATGCCATTGCTGCAGCGAAAGTAACAACAGCACTTTATCGAATGGAAATGGGTAATTTTTCAAACGTAAAGAGTGTGGGTGGTGGTGTGTTTGAATTCAAAATTGATTTTGGTCCAGGATATCGCATTTATTTTGGCCAAGATGGCGACGAGCTTGTAATTTTAGTGGGCGGAAGTACAAAAAGCCAACAAGACAAAGCGATTAAGCAGGCTAAATTGCATTGGCAAGCTTATAAGCAGTTAAAAAAGAGAGGTAATTAAGATGGCCTTAACGAAAGCGTTTAAATCTACCGTTCGAGAAAGAGCGCAACACGATGCGGACTTTCGCCAAGCTTTATTGATAGAGGCAGTCAACGCGCTACTTACAGATGATATTGAGCTCGCTAAATCACTTTTACGCGATTACATTAACGCAACCATTTCTTTTGAGCCTCTAGCCAAGACGATGGATAAAAATAGTAAAAGTTTGCAACGAATGTTTAGCGCGTCAGGTAATCCAACTGCTAAATCATTATTTTCTGTTATTAATATTTTGCAGAAAGAAGAAGGTATTAAATTGACTGTCAATGCCGCACATTAAGGACAAGCATTATATTGCGCTCCAGGGGAATTCGCTAAGTCTGGCTAGCGGGTTAACCAGACTTGCGAATCTTTCTTAAATAAGAAATTTAACTTTCAAGAAACCTTTGCTTATAAAAACCTTACAGGATATTTTCTTTGACCTTGATATATCTATTATAAAGGTCAAAGGAGAGGGATCGAAAACTTAAAGCTAAGAATATAAATTAAATAACTTAATTAATAAATTGAGCTGATTGTTTATCTTCTAAATATTTATCTTCATTCCCACTAGATTTAGGCTTACTATCTAAATTAAATAGAAAACCTCTATATTGTGATTGATAAAAATCTACATTAAACAGCTCTTTTTTAGTAGTTTGTGGTATTGTAAGTTCGTCAGTGACGGCCTTGACAAACAAATCTAGTATTTCCTGACTATCCGACTTAATACCCCAAAGGCCGCAAAAATATGGCTTATTAAGTACGGGATAAATATTTTTTATATTTAATTTTTCAGCTATATAAATTAGCATGTCTTTTGTGTTATTACTTATTTGTTCGTTAGTAATCATGGGATTTTTAGGGTCACTTGTATTTTTTCCCCAATTATTCGCTAATAACTGAACAGTAGCATTTATCGCACTCGAAAGATTCTCGACAAATTTATTACGTGCTTGTGAATCAAAAATATTAGTATGATGAATAACAATATTCCCGGTAAATTCATCTGGCCATGAATACCAAAATGATTTATCTGTCATTTCATTCATACCTGTTCTAACCATATAGTTAAAAATGAATTCCTCTTCCTTATTAATAGCGATTGTTAACGAATACTCTGATTCTAATTCACTTAGAACCCATTGAGTTTCTTGCATCTTCTCTAGTAGTTTCTTTACTTCTTGACCAATTGTTAACATATTTTTGACTCCATATTAAATAGGTATTAAAAATTCTGAATAACTCGATATCAGTTGATGATTACAAAAATTTTTTGGTTAATTATTTATGGGTAATTTAAAGAACTACTAGAGATGCTAAGCATAAACATTATCAGTATCGTCCTCTAATTTAATTAGTTATAAGTACCGCTATAAATCATTGGGTCGCAATTTGATATCAAAGTGCGCATATGATACTCATTTTAATTTTGTAGATGAAGTATTTTTAAATTTTTAAGACAGGTGAATAAATTAATAATCTAAATTAAGTCTGGTTATCGCAGTAATCAGACTTATCTTAGATTATTGATACGCGGATTCAACCATCTAGTGCAACCGCACTTTTTTCATCATCTGTTTTCGCCAAAAATAACATAGTTGGTGTTTGAAAGCCTAATGTTTTTCTCGGTCTGTCATTGAGTTTAGCCATAATTGTTTTTAAGTATTCGTCAGTAATGGATTCAAAGGTTGCGCCTTTTTTTAAGTATTGGCGTACCAATCCGTTGGTATTTTCATTAAGTCCACGTTCCCAAGATGAATAAGGATGAGCGAAGAAAAAATCGGTGTTTAATTGCTTAGCTATTATTTCATGTTTGGCAAATTCGCTACCATTGTCAGCGGTAATGGATAAAACCGAGTTAGGATATCGCTTTAAAGCATCTATCGTGGCTAAGCTTACATTTTCAGCAGTCTTTCTGTTAACCTTTTTAAGGATAGTAAACTTAGTCTTTCGTTCAACGATTGAAACCACGGCATGCTTACGATTCTTGCCAATAATGGTATCAATCTCCCAATCACCTATACGCCCTTTTTCATCCACGACTTTAGGTCTTTCATCAATGAATCGCCTGTTTCTGATTGGCCCTTGACGTTTGGGGCTACCATAGCGTTTACGATACTTCTTTTGTTGGTGTCTTAAATGTTTAAACAGGTTTCCGCCGTGTTTCTTGTTCGCTAAAATAAACTGATAAATCCATTCACCACTTAAATGAAATAATCCCTTACGCTTAGCATAACCGCTGATTTGTTCAGGACTCCATCTTGCTTTAACTTCTCGATAATAAATGCCTTAACCTCCTCCTTGGCTTTAATGTGCTTTGGTTTGTCTCGCTGCCTATCATCAGCGTACTTTTGAGCATAATTTGCTTTATAGGTCCAATAACCTAAGCGTGTTCGAACAAAGGTTAGATTGCGATTAAGCTCCCTACTTATTGTCGATTTATGTACACCTAGTTCAGCTGCTATTTGTTGCTGTGTATAGCCTGCATACACAAAAGCTTGGATCTTACATCGCTTAAGATAGTCCAAATGCTTGTAACCCATTCTAACAACTCCTGTACTAAAGCAGATTGAAGTTTACCCTTTTCATCTGTCTTTTTTATATACAAAAGTTGCACTAATTTGTTGAATCCAAGATAGATACGTAATAGATTTTTTTATACTTATACCCTACTTTATTAATGTTTTTAAAATTAGGGTTTTATTAATAGGTTAAGAGACCAATACCGGAAATTTAAATGATATATTTCGCTCATTAATGGGGCAAAGATTACTTCTCACCCACTAGTATTGTGACAAGGAATTAAATATTTTTGAAATAGGATCAAAGCTCTGACCTGTTATTAGGTCAGTAACTTTCCTCTTTTAATTAATTTGCCATCTATTTATATATGGTTAATCGATTTTTCCGAATTTTAATTGTGTGTATTTGATTTTTTAGCTAAAAGTGAAAGGAAAATGAAATAAACACCATTAATATAGTATAAAATATAAATCAATTGTATAATTTTAATTAATGAACACTTAGGGATGGTAATATTAAGTTTTCGAAATGGCTAACTGAAGTATGATTATCTACTATCTATGGTAATCTTTCTTTCATAAATATTATATATAGGGCTCTACTCTTCTTATGGCTGACAAGATACTCTCTTATAAAACGATTTTACGTATAGATTATCCTCCGTCTTTTAAACTCTTGGACCACTTTGGAAAATTTAGTGAAATTGTATATTCTACCACTCAGAATAAACCATATAGCGAGCCAAATACTGACATAAATTTGACTCAACATTCGGTGGTTACAACAGCCAAATATAAAGAGGATGCATTTAAATTTATTCTTTCATTAAAATCGCTCGTTATTGTTATTGAGCATAGTAAAGGAATTGAAATTTCTGAAATCCCTCAACATCCTACATTAAAATTAGCAGATAAGGTGTTGAATGAGTTTGATCCGGAAATTTTTAATAAAATAAATCGTATAGGTTTTCGGACCTGGGTTATTCTTGTTAAAGAAAAGTTTTCTTTTGATAAAATAAGACAAACATTAATTAAATCTAATTCTTCGCTTGAGCAAGCATTATCTAAAAATTTCAACCATACTGATGATGTAGCAATTACTTTTGAGTCAAAGCACCAAAACAATAGTGATGAATGTAGAATTAGTGTAGGACCTTACCGGGCTTTAGAGTCAAACAGGTATTTTTCATTACCAATAGAGGTAGACGAAGGATTTATGATGGATATCGATGTTTGGCAGAGAAACTGTGAAATACCTAGATTATCTCTAGCAAAAAGCTCTAGGCATTATTTTAAGTTAATTAGTGACAATGCAGATCAAATATGTAAGGCCTTAGGAGAGATGATTAATGGTTAATATAGCTATAAATGAAACGCTTGATCAAAAACTAGAAGATGAGAAGAAAGATCTCTTCGCTACGGCATCTGATAATCCTTTAAGAAATTTTTATAGTTTGAGTACTGAGGATTCACAATTAAAAGTTTTCAATGTTAAACAGGCTGAAGTAAATTCTACTTCCCTTATTTCAGAAGAGGTTGAAGTACTTCATTCCATAAAAGCAGTAATTTATGAGGTTTTAGAAGATAACTTTAAACTTAAAATTGGCGAGGATACGTTTATTAATATACCGAATAGTGTTTTTCCTGATAAATTAGGTATTATAAAATATGGTCAAAATATTATTTATTCTATTAAAAAAAGATCTAATGGTAGAAGGTTTCAAGATATTGAAATTGATTACGAAGCCTCAGAAAACCCATACAAAAATAGAGTTTTACAAGTTTTAGAAAACATTCCCTATAAAGATGAAAGCTAATATTCATTTCTTTGATGTGAAACATGGGGATGCAATAGTTGTTGAGTATATCGTCATGGATTCTTCTCACTGGATTGTAATTGACTGTAACCATGTAAAAAGAAATGATAAATCAATAAATCCAACCCTAGAATTTTTGAGGTTAAATAAAGTAAAAAAGATTGATGCTGTAATTATAACTCATTTACCCTAGCTAAATAACTTGTTTTCTTTAGCTCATTTATCCAGATGTGAAGCGTAGCTGATGGTATACCTAGTTCTTTGGCAAGTATGGCCTATGGAGATGGAGGAAGAGTTTAAAGCTAATTTAATTGCTTCTTGTTTAAATTCTTTTGTATATTTTCTTGTCGACCTTGTCATTAACGATTCTCCCCTTTTAATTGACTCGTAGTTTATCAAACTTACGTGTCTACTAAAGTGGGGCAAGATTATTTATCCCTTAACATTTTATCATTTAAGGTTTTGAGACAAAATTACATTTTAAGGGTGGTATATGAAATTCGGTTATGCTCGCGTCTCCACTCTTACGACAATCTTCCAACGAATGAAATGATTTATCTCTAGAGTTTGGAGAGACTCTAAAGACTACTGTTACTCGCTCCTGCTCAATTTCGACTTGTTTAATTAAAACTTCAAAGATACTGAGCTTTCATTTTCCCAATCAATTAGCTCCAAATTATCTTTAATTTTTTCAAAGAATTTTTCTAAAGTTCTTATTAAAAATCTCAATTCATGCTGCTCATTTTTGTTATTAACTATATTAAATAACTGCTGTTCAATATTGATTAATCGAACTCACGTTGAATAGAATAATTGAGAAATGCCTAACAAGTTAGTAATGAAATAATATCACTCTGTTTTTAATTCCTGGATAGGTTAAATTTTAATTTTTAGCCAAAAAAAGGGCGTAATCGTTTGGCAGCAGCGCGCTGTTCCAGTTGCTCAGAAGTCATTGAGTGATCAAACTTTTTGATGGGGTAATTAGATCGTAGCTGATAGGTACTTGGCATTAAATGAAGTACTTTTGAAGTTTCTTTTAGCAAAGCATTCAGTTGATAGTCTATTAAGGGTGTTTTATTTACTTGGAGATAGAGTTGCTTTGCCTGCCCAAGACCATGAATGATGGCTTGGTGGAAGTGTGAAATGGGACCTCTTAATGCCGCAATGTAATCAAAAATAGGCTCTCCGGCTTGTAGTTTCATAAGTTGCTCTATTTCTGGATCCAACTTCTCAAGTACGTTTAGAAACTGCTTCTGTTTGGTAAGGAGCCTGGACAATTCTCGGGTTATAAGGTGAGGTTTTTGAGGGTTTTTGTTTTTTAATGTAAAAGAGGCATGATTAATTTTATAACGAGCAACAATTTTGGAAAGAGAGCCAGTTAAGATAGCTAAAATATTTAAGATTTGTTTTAAATCTTCATTTCCTACAGCATAGGCTAACCGATCGATATTCACTTTGTCTGTCTGCGAAGCTTGGATTCCAAGAAAATAAAGTAAACTATGATCTAGCTTTAACAAAAAGCTCAAGGCATCTTCGCAGCTTAAACGATACTGCAGTGTTAATTGAATAGTAAGAATTTTATTATCTCCATTCAACGAACCTTCATTCTCAGTATCAGTTGTTACTTGAAGCAGTTTGGTTAGAATAGATTGCGTCTCATTAAGATATAAATTTGCGTCACTAATTAAAAGGTTAATGTTGTTAGAGATGCTATTCATTGATTTTAGTCTTAAGCGTTGAGGTATTTACCCAGTAAATAGGACCTAATTTTCTTTCAAAATTACTTATATTTTCCAATGTTGTTGCAGCAATATTTTGAATTGCTTCTTGTGTAAAAAACCCTTGATGACCTGTGATGAGTACATTAGGAAAAGTTTGCAGTCTACAAAAAACATCATCATTAATAATTTCGTAGGAATGATTTTCGAAAAATAATGACTCCTCTTCTTCATATACATCCATCCCTAAATAACCTAATTTTTTACTTTTTAGAGCCATGATAACTGCCTTTGTGTCCAAAAGTTTGCCTCGACCAGTATTAATAAGCATAGCCCCCTGTTTCATTTTTTCTAAGGCTTGAGAATTGATCATATGGTATGAACTGTCATTCAACGGACAGTGTAAACTGACTATATCTGAAGTTGCTAGTAAGGTATCTAAACTCACATAGGTAACACCAAGCTTTATGCAATCTTCATTTTGTTGTGGGTCAAATGCAAGAATTTTGCAACCAAAACCATAAAGAATATGGGCTAATGCAGAGCCTATTTGCCCTGTACCAACAATACCTACCGTCTTTTGGTATAAGTTAAATCCCATTAGTCCATTGAGGGAAAAATCGCCCTCTCTCACTCTATTGTGGGCATGATGAATTTTTCGATTAAGGCATAAAATTAATGCCACAGTATGTTCTGCTATGGCTTGTGGTGAATAAGAGGGTACCCTACAAACACGAATTCCTTTCTCCTGTGCATAAGTATAATCAACATGGTTATACCCCGCAGAGCGTAAAACAATTAGCTGCACACCCCGCTCAGCAAGCCCATCAATTACTTTGCCATCAATGGAGTCATTCACAAAACAGCATACTGCGTCTGTTGGGGCAACGGCACCAATACTTTCCGAATTCAAATGAAAATCAAAATAATTAATTTCATGATTATGAAGTTGATTTATTTCGTCGAAAATAGCTCGTTCATATTTTTGTGTACTAAAAAAAGAAATTTTCATCATAGTTATAATTTAGGCAAAGGTGGATTTTATCCTATCAGGATAACCTTTTGCCAGTATTTACGTATAGACAGAATCGTTGATAAATACACTATAAAACTCTGGCTTTGAATATACCTAATACAATATTGATAAGACAGGGCGAAATAAGTCTCTGTATACCTCGCCTTGTATTAAGCTTCATAAGCTCCATCAAATTACCTTTCCTTTTTAGGCTCGCTGTATAGGAGGGTTATACTAAAAGTGATAAGAATTTCATCCCCTTTTCACGAGGCTTGAAGTTTAATGGTACGAAAACGTACTTGGTTTATTCAATATTTTTAATAGCTTTTAGAATAATTAGCTCAAGGCTTTTGCTCTCTAATAAAATCTAAATTAACTGTACTATTTTTATAATTAAACAACACATTATCCTTTGACTAAAATTTTAAATATGATCGAAAAAACTTTTTTGGATGATAGCCTTTATTTATAGTCTAGGGAGGAAATTAAATAGGCATTCAAATAAAGTTGCATTTAAAATACATCTTTAATATAATATCTCTGTATTTCGTATACAGGGGCCTACAAATGCCAGTACTTCACAGACCTGCTAAAACCGTGAGTGATAAAATTGCTTTTGCTCTGGTGAAATTTTTTCGATTTTTTGCTGATACCTTTTTCCAGAAACGCTATGGTAACCGGGCCATCGTACTTGAAACGGTCGCTGCAGTACCTGGTATGGTTGGCGCGGCTTTACTCCATTTGCGTTGTCTAAGAAAGATTAAAAATGATGAGGGTTGGATTAAAACGTTATTGGATGAAGCGGAAAATGAAAGGATGCATCTAATTACCTTTATGTATATTGCCAAACCTAATTGGTTTGAACGATTTATTATTTTTATAGCACAGGCTATTTTTGTGGTTTTATACCTCTTTATGTATGTCGTTTCATCAAAAACAGCCCATCGTTTTGTGGGCTACCTTGAGGAAGAAGCTGTCGTCAGTTATACCCATTATTTAGAAGAATTAGATAAAGGTCACATTGAAAATAGTCCCGCACCTGAAATTGCTAAAAATTATTGGGGCCTTGCTTCAGATGCACGCTTACGTGATGTCCTTTTAGTTGTTCGTGAGGATGAGGCTCAACATCGCGATGTAAATCATCAATTGGCTGACAAACTTGCAAAAAATCGTACTCTTTTAACTAAGCTTAAATCAGAAAATAGATAATAAAATTAACTAAAAAATAATTAATGAATTCCAGCCCTATTAGTAGAACTTCAAAAATTAACAACAAAAAATGGTTATCACTTCTTGGTATTTCCTATTCTATCAGCACCCTGCTCTCTTTCAGATTTTTTCACCTTTCTGCCACAAAAAGAGGAACTTTATCATGTTTATTAAAAGACCCTTCTCAGGCTTGCTTGGTCTATTGCTTGCGCAGAACATTGATGTTTAATGTACTGTTTACTTTTGGACATATTTATCCTTTTATTTTTAGGCTAATTTAAATTTTATGTCTTAATTTTTTAATTTATCACTTGATATTCAATAAAATAGACAGTTCACTTTTGTTATACAGAACATCAGCCAGCGTGTATCGTTTTAAAATACCCATAAAGGTAGCTTGAGCTTCATGTAATATGCCCTTTAATTTACATACAGGTGCAATACAGCAGTTAGCCTTGAGTTTATTAAAGCATGGTACTAAATCAAAATGAGGTTCCAATTGGCTAATCAATTGTCCTAGATTAATTGTTTCAGGTTGGATTGCCATTAAAATACCACCATTTTTGCCGCGAGTAGTTTTGATCAATCCGAGCTTGGATAGATTATGGATGATTTTAATCATGTGATTATTTGAAATGCCATAAGTCTCAGTAATGTCTTTAATTGTGCATGACTCTTTTCTAAGGGCGATATAAATTAATGCCCGTAATGAGTAATCTGTAAACTGTGTAAACTGCATAATCAATTCCTACTTGTTAATTGACTTCAATACTTTCTTTTTATAAGATGCATTTAAAATATATCTTTATGGAGTATATCATGTCTAAAACATTATTTGAGCGATTAGGTGGACAAAATGCCGTTAATATTGCTGTTGATATCTTCTATCGTAAAATGTTAACAGACGATAGAGTAAGACATTTTTTTGATGATGTGGATATCGAAAAACAAATCATTAAACAAAAAGGCTTTTTAACCATGGTTTTTGGTGGGCCCAATTACTATGAAGGAAAAGACATGCGGGAAGGTCATCGCCACTTAATTAAACGAGGGTTAAATGATACACATGTTGAAATCGTTATTGAACACTTAGGGGAAACCTTACGAGAAATAGGTGCTAACGAGGAAGATATTCAAAAAGTAGCCTCTATCGCTAATAGCGTACGTGATGATGTATTAGATAGGTAAGACTATGCCCGAACTTTATTATGATAATCAAAGCCTTTCTTCTCTAGAAAACGAATCGGTATTAGATTGTTTGTTGAGACATGATATTAATTACCCTTACTCCTGCCGCGCTGGTATTTGCCAAGCGTGTTTAGTGAAAGCAACAAACACTAAAATAGAGCCAACCTGGCAAGAGGGGCTACCTGATACATTGAAATCCAAGGGGTATTTCCTTGCCTGTCGGGCAAAGCCTACTACTGACCTTTACTTGAAGGCTCCTGATGTTGCAGAGTGCGACCAACAAGCTCTCATCGCGGAAATCACCAAGCTAACTTATAATGTTATTCGAGTAAGGCTATTAGCAGAAAATTTACAAGATTGGATACCTGGGCAATATTTAAACCTTATGAACCCTTATGGTCTATCTCGCAGTTATTCCATTGCTAATATGCCAACTTACGAAGGTTATATTGAAATTCATATCAAACTTAAGGACGATGGTGAGATGAGCCAATGGTTTCAGAAAGCAGCAGCTGTTAATACTATAGTCCAGATTCGAGGTCCCTTTGGAAAGTGCTTCTATATTAACCCTGACAAGGCATCTTTTGATATACTTTTAGTTGGAACGGGGACCGGGCTTGCGCCTTTATTAGCTATCGCTAAAAGCGCTTTAAGTGAGCAACATAATGGCAAGATTACTTTAATTCATGGTGGCTGTCAGGACGATGATATTTATTACGCCGAGGAATTAGAAACATTAGCATCGTGGTACCCAAATTTTGTATATATACCCTGTGTGTTGAAAACGAGTGGACGCTATCTAGAAGCTAATGTTCTTGATAAAACGCAGTATACGTTGACTAATCTCAAAAATATCCACGTTTATATTTGTGGACCAAAAGAAATTACAAGTCAATTAAAAACAAACGTGTTTTTAGCAGGCGTTCCATCAGCAAGGATATACAGTGATTCCTTTTTTTAGCAGAAAAAACGATGTTTAAGTGTTGTAAAAACAGTCTATGTTGCATATAAATTAAATAATAGGGCAATTAAAGAAGGTTTTAATGGATATATTTGAGCTAATCATGCAAAGACGCGCCGTAAGACAATATTCTGAGAAGGCGCTTAATAAAGAAGACATTGAAACTATTCTTAAAGCAGGCCAATATGCACCTAGCCCTTTAAATTCACAGCCCTGGCATTTTACGCTAATAAAAAACAAAGACAGCCTGAAAGTATTGGCTGCAAAAGCGCACCATGCTTCATTTCTTTCACAAGCACAACTTTTAATTATTGTCACAGTAGATACAAAAATTGATATCGATAATTGGTTAAAACAACATAACCAGCATCTTTACAGTGGTGCGGCTGCCATGCAAAACATGTGGTTAGCAGCATGTGCACTTAGTATTGGCTGTTGCTGGGTTACGCTGGATGAAGCGTTCACCAAAGAGCAAATAGCAATCCCTGAAGAACAAACTATTATCGGAGGGCTAGCGTTAGGGCATCATAAAGAGCCGATCAAGGCACACACTAAACAAGACAGAAAATCGTTACCCTTATTAGTTTCCCTGGAAAAATTCAATTCTAAGGAAAACCATTGTGAAAAAGAAAGTTGCTTTACTTGTCTTAAGCTTATTCCAAAATCAGCAGCTAATTCTTTTGAAGGTGATGATTATGTGAGGTATTTTTGCGGTGAAAAATGTTATCAAGCTTGGAAGGAACAAACTCAGAACTGGCTAAACCATGACAGATGACTACGAAGATTCGCCTATGAAATTATCAGGCCGTGTTAGGGTGAAATGGGGAATAAATCAGGATACATGCGCAAATGATTTATTTCATTTTAAAAATAAGCTAAAACCATTACTTGTATTAGTTCCGATTTAATCTGACCTCTCGCTTGCAAGGCTGAGATTTTCCGGTTTTGATAGAAGTGCAAACTTTAAATCAAAACAAAAGGAAAATTTTCATAATAATAGTAACGTTAAAATTATTAAACATAAAGTTGGATTATTAATAAGGACGAAGATTAGTTTTGTATTGGTTCTAAGTTAAAGGTAATTCTGCAATATATAAGGGTGCGTGCGCGTGTGGTTGTTCCGGTGTGACAGGGCGTGCCTCGATTTGGGTGCCATGACGACATTATGTGAAATAAGAATAAGGTCTTTATCAATCTAAAAATTGCAACTTGAAGAGCAGAAAAAATTGACAATCAACTACGTGTTTCTCAAAGATGAAGAAGCTTGCTGCCTCTTTGAAAGGCTTACGGACATCTTAGAATTCCCACCCTCAATTGATTCATCGACGTACAAGGTATTTTGGCCACAAGAGTCTCCCACGTTTCGGCAAATTGCCCTAAAAGGGCAAGTGCATGCCTCCTTATAATAAATTTATGGCTGCAAAAACTCTCTTTGGCTAGCGCTACAAACTTCATTATTTAAAATTAAAACTAATTATAGCAATAGGGTTAATATAGCTGTTATTTTCATCCCTAATTTAAACTAGCTATTTAAATTATTAAAAGTTAGCCATGATATTGTTTTACTTAAAATTAACTATCTCATCATTTGTGACAAAATGCAGACATCGATGGCATGCTTACGAAATTAAGGGCTGTCAGCCCCTATTAATGAATAAAAGAGCATGATTAAGCAAATAACTCACGACATTTAACAAAGAGATTAGGTAAGTTAAATGATTTAAGACGTAAACTCAGGAGAACAAGTCACGAGTTTCGCAGTTTGAAATAAATAGATTAGAATTAGCGGCATAATTTTAATTTAGAAGTTGTGTCAGGATGTCGCGTTATCGATGTACAAAAGAATTGTATAAAGCATTTTTACAAGCAAGCAGTATGCGTTATTCAGGTTTAGCGCTATCAGAAGTAAGTCCTATAGCTTTATCCCATGATAGTATTAGCCGTTGGTTAGCTGATAAAAAATTCCGTCCTCGAGAAATATGGTCACTAGCAAGTCATTATGTACGTGCATCAGAACCTTGTCTATTGATAGCAGATGATACAGTTTTATCCAAGATACACAGTAAAAAAATAGAACTTGTAAATTATCAGTATTCTGGCAATGCCCATGATGTGATTGCAGGAATTGGTCTTATCAATATGCTGTGGCATGGTTTGGATAGTCAAGAATCCGTGCCAATTGATTATCGTATCTATGATAAAGATACGGATGGAAAAACAAAAAACACCCATTTTTGCGACATGTTAAAACTCGCTAAATCACGAGGACTCACTCCCACAGCAGTCGTCATGGATGCTTGGTATTCAAGTTTAGATAACTTGAAATCCATCCGCTCACATGGGTGGATTTGGGTTACACCATTAAGAAAAAACCGAATAGTAAATCGTCATGCTCGATTAGAAACATTAGAAATTCCCGAAGAAGGACTTTCGGTTCATTTACGTGGATATGGTTGGATTTTTGTATTCAAGTTCGTGGCAAAAAATGGCCGCATTGATTACGTGGCGACAAACATGGAAAATCCAACACGTGAGCAAGTAAAACACATCATGGATGCACGTTGGTCGGTCGAAGTTTATCATCGAGAAGTCAAACAAACATGTGGAATTGAGCGTTGTCAGGCACGCACAGGCCGAGCGCAGAGAAACCATATCTTTCTTGCCATTGCTGCTTGGTTTGAGCAACATAAATTACGTATTACTCAAAAAACTACTCTTTATCAACAAAACTGGCATGTAATCAAAAATGCTATTCAGGAGCAGATCAAATTCTTAATGTTTCAACCTACATGAGCCAAGTGCGAAACTCGTGTAGTTGAGAAATATAACAAATAATCGTGGGGGTATGTTTCCCTTTTGTAATACATTTTCATTTTATTAGTACCGTTGGAATTTGACATGTCACTTGAAAAAAAGAAATTTTCCATTTTTGATATGATTACGAACTAAATGAAAATAAAAGAAAAATAGTTAGGGTAGGAGTCGTATCGGAAAGTAGCTAAGCAAAGGTTTCTCTTATCAGTACTTTCATAATTATCACAACGCTTACCTTGCATATTATGCCCTTATTTCTCAATTGCTTGAAAGAAATAACTTTCAAAAATTATAGTCAGTTAATCCTTAAAATAAACTTATGGATTACAGTCATTACAAAAAGTGGGATTAGCTTTTTTTACGTTGTCAGCCCTTGGTTTTTTTTCTTGATGCTCACACGCAACGCAACCCCAAAGTTCAAATCGATACAGGGATGTAGGGGCGTCACATAGGCTGCACAATAAATATTCGGTTGTCGATACAAAACCAAAGCCAGGCGCCTTGCAAACAGAGCAATACGTGAGAATGCGGGTGGCAAGTTTTTCTGCCAATGTAACCAACACAGCCATCCTGGTCGGGTTCATCATGGCGCGCATGTCAGTGGCTATAAGCAATTCTTCCCCCTTGGTAAAGCCTAATTTTATAAGATTACTTAGAAACGAGCGGTCTTGAATACCTTTGCCAAGAATTTCTTTTGATTGATTTACTTGAAGGGTGACGGCATGACTTGGGAAGTGTACAGCGTGTAAAAAGGAATCAATCTCTGTACTGGGATTAAGCGTTAACGTCTTATAATTGGTTCTAGGAGTAATAAGTTGGTCTGCAATAATCCAATCGTTTTTCAAATCAACAAAAACCATGATTTCATGGTCACTGGCCACAAAGGGCAGCGATGGATGCGGCCCAAAGCTTCCTTCACTAGCAAGACTATAAACATAATCAGCAATCAAGGCTGCCGTTTTTGCTTTTAAAATACAGGTTTGATATGCATTGTGGGCTCGAGGAATTTCACCGGTAAAGGTGCCAAATAAATCGGTATCAAAATCTGAAACGCATAATTCACAACCTATTTTATCCTGAAAGACAGGGCCAATAGCCTGTTCTTTTTTATGTTTGGACACCAGTAAAACAGGTTCGTTTCTATAAAGCATGTCTCTTCCCCAAGCTAGTTTTTTTTGGTCAACTTGTTGCCTCAATGAGCTTATTTCACTTATACTTTTTAAGTAAAATAGTCTAATCGTGCCACGGACACATCGGAGACAAACATAACACCTGAATTTTTTTGAAATAAGGTTTTCATGCCCAACGCAATGGTCGCGATGGCTTCCTCAGGCGCCACCGCAATAAACATAACAAGTGCTGCTTTGTCATTAAAAAGAAGCTTGCCTTCATGAAATCCATGATGTCCCTTGCCTGAGATATTACGTAACAAGGTAAATCCAGGCACATTAGCCTCATTCATCATCTTGGCAATCCTCTGCTCATTGTCGCCAGACACAATGACCTCTATTTTTTTCATTGGATGTAAACTAATGCCGCTTTCACGTTTTTCATAAACGTTAATAATACTCATGTCACGCTCCTTTATTGTTCATTAAAGCATATGCCAATGACCTTCTCTATCTAATTGATAAGCAACCTCTTCGGCAGGCTCAATTACAACTAAATTTACCCACCCATTAAAAAATAACGTTTTAAGACTGTCTTGCCGGGCAATAATCGCACTAACCCTGGTTCTTGGTGCATAAACAACTGTTAACAGGCGCTGGGGTTCATGGTAGGCTTCTTCATCTGTTGACTTAACCGATTGCAGGGGTAATCCATGCATTAAATCACTCCCGTTGCCTTGCATCATGCCGAGTAGTCCTGTGACATTCTGGGTGATTTTACTGCCACTTCCGTAAAGGACGTTATCGAGGGTTGAAAAAAGGTATTGCGTATTAATCCATTCGGCCACCACCATAGGCGCTGTTAAAATAGTCTCTAACGCGCTACCTTCTTTGTCTTGCGTCCAATCATAGGAGTGAAGAAAACAGCGGCCGTCCAAATTAATGGGCTTGGTTAACTGGCGAGGGCCGACGATAAAAGCGGCGTTGCGTGCGAGCCCCCATTCAGGCCTTACTTCCGCCCAATCACTACTGCGGGTCAGTGTTGTTTGGATGGAATGTGAGGTCTTTGTTACACCCAATGTTTGGCAACGCGCCTGCGCATTAAGATGCCTGGCAAGATTTAAGTCATCTCTTAACTCATCCAAAAGCGTTTGATGAGCGTGTAGGCCTAAGTCAGCCTCAAAAAGGGTGACTTCATCGGTGGTGGTGTCGTGCTCTGCGGCATAAAAAAACGTATCATCCGGGATAATGATGCCCCGTTTTGCCAGTGTTTCTCGCACGGGTGGATTATTTAATATCGCCGCAAGAATTTTAGCATTTGAGCCACCGTGATTGCCGCCACACGCCCCACAATCCAGTGCGGATGCATAAGGATTATTTTGGGTGCTACTTCGATGGCCACAAAAGACAATTAGTTTGGCGAAGTTCTGGGTTAATCCCATCATTTTTAATACCGCTTCCCCATAAAAGGCTTGCTCAGCCGGAGCAATGCCATAAACTGAGTTGGCACTACTCATCTGGATAATGGGCTTTGTGGGCAACGATGGCATGAATCGATTGCTAATAGACGTGCATGCCTTGTCAGTCAGCCTTGGGGCAAGGGTCTTGGTGAGCATGGTTAGTCCGCACCATGCCCCTAATGTTTCTACGAGCGCGAAGGGGGTTGAAAAATTATATTTTAAACCATAATAGGTCTTTTTAAGTAAGTGAAAACGTGCTTTTCCCTGCTTGGCTTTCTTCACACAAGGCAGTGCCGAGGCAAGTGGTTTTTCCTCAATATCATAACGTGGTTTAAGTAAGACAGGACACGACTCTTTGTAAGTGTTTGAGTTAACGTCATGAATTCGTGCAGGAATTCCAAAAAAACCGGCAAAGCCCAGGGTTTCATAAGCGCCTAAGGGCTCAAGGTGGCGACGAAAGGGTTCAGAGCGCACATCAATGCAAAAGACTAACTGAGCAGCGGGTCTTGTTTTTGAGGGTAGACAATTTTTGACTTGAGGCATGAGCTTTTTAAGAAGCTCATGCTGATAGGCGTGCTCTGACTTTTTTAGTTGCGCCGCCAGCGTATTAATCAAAGCTGCCTCATTTTTTAGGCTTTTTTTTTCCCAACGTGCTTCAGGCCAAAGAGCTACTGTGAGGACTAACCGGACTGCCAGAAAGTCAACCAAGGTGACAGGGCATAAGTCAGGTGTTGTCGAGGTATTCCTCCATAAAGAGCGCCATTTGACATACCCTGCCCAACCAGGTAAATAGGCTAAGTTCTCTTTAATAAAAGATTCCTGATGGTCAACAGTCACACCTAACTTAGTCAAACAAACGACAATGGTCTCTTCAGCATTATCAGGTAACTGAGTTAACCAATCCTTAATTACCTGACTTCCAAGGTGCAAGGAGTAATCATAACTTGCTAAGCGTAAGAACGCGGCATAAAAACCTTGATGACGATTGGGCGCCTCAATGGTTCCTTGCCCCATGTCTAAAAAGACACCACACCATTTAATCAGTTCACGATTCACTACCTCAAGCTTTGGCGCGGCCTGAGTAGAGCCAAATAATCGCTGACCTTCTAAGAGTGCCTCTTCAAAAGGTAAGGACTCAAGTCCTTGCAACGGATTACAGGCAATAAAGGTCTCTAAAGGCCAGACTGGGGCAAGGCATTGAGCGGCATTGTTTACTAGGGCTTGAACATGCGCTTGCTGTTGTTTGGGCGCAGTTAACGTCGACATCGATTGATACTCGCTTATGGTTTGGTGTTTTTTGGCATGATTCGTACTCATAAGAGGACTCCTTAATAGTGATAGTTGTTGCGATGGGCGGTGATGGTTTTGGGATGCGGCTGACTGCCATTTAAGGCGCGCACATACAATTGGCGCCATAACTTAGTTTGTTGCAGAGCACGCGAGTCTTTTAAATTCATACCCAGCCATAAAATAATAAAGAGGGTAAACACAACTAAATGGATTAGGTTTAAAGTCGGTAGTCCTTGTGTCGAATAAGTTGGGAAGAATGATTCAATCAAATGAATGCTCTCTCCGTAAAAGAGACCCACGAACGACACGATAAGGAAGGCTGGAATAATTCGTTTGACCAGTGCGCCTTGTCTAACCAAGGTGTAGGCAAGCTGGGTGCCGGATATAAACGCAAAGCCTACCAGAAAAGTGGTAGGCTGCAGGGTCAATAAAGGTTTTCCACTTGTTAGGGCAAAACTCAAAGCACCTGCTAAGCCCATCAAGCATGACAGCGCAAAGCGAAGCAATGAATGGTGAGAAGCCTTCATTTTTTCTCTGCTCGTGTTTAAAGCTGAGCCAGCATTCAAAAACAAGTAGGCTTTAAATAAACCATGCCAACACAAGTGAGCAACTGCTGCAGGGAAAAGACCTAAACCACACTGCATCATCATAAACCCCATCTGCGCCAGGGTAGAGTTTGCTAACATGCGCTTGATGTCACTTTGTAAGAGTTTCCACACGCTGCCTAAAATTGCTGTGAGTGCGCCAATCAGAAACACAACCTGCAACAGATGTCCTTCGGTTAAGAAAAGAGGCGCAAATCGAACGAGAATAAAACCGCCCCCATTCACTAAGCCCGCATGCATTAAGGCAGATATAGGCGTTGGTGAGTTTAATGAGCTGGTTAACCAGCGGTGAAAAGGCCATTGCGCAGATTGTGTCAGTGCACTGACGAGAAGAAGTACAAGTATGCCGGTTAAAAAGGGCCAGGGGAGTTGGGTGGCTTGAGCATTGATAGCCGTTATCGAGCTACTACCCGTTGCTTGATATAACAAAAGAAAAGACGCGAACAACGCTGCACTACCTAAACCAAGCGTTTTTAATGCTAAGATGCCTGCGTGTTTCGCGGCCGCCCACTCACTTTTATGAATCATTAATGAAACAAGCAAGCAATTGCTACAAGTCCACGCCATCCAAAACAACACCAGATTATCCGCATAGGCCATCACAATAGCACTACAGGTAAGTGCTGCTAATTTGAGAAAGTAAAGACGATAGCGCCTATCGCCTGCCATATAGCGCCGGGAAAATTGATGAACAATGAAACTTACCAATAAAATCAGCGTGCTCATCAATAAAGACAAGCTGTCTGCTTTAAGGCCAAAAGTATTACTTTATTGTCATAGTGAGGGAGGTAAAGGAAGCCCAGACAACTACCCATCAATCCAACGCCAATAAAGGATGAAGATAATTGAGCGCCACGTATTGGACTTTTTTTATAAAACAAGCCGCTGATGATAAAGCCAATAAAGGGGATTAGGACTAAGAATAGAGGATAAAATCTGAGGTACTCACTAAAATAGGACACACAATGCTCCATTAGATTGTCAATTGGTATTGAATAAATGTATTCGAAATGCTAATATAAGAAAAATTAATAATTATTATTTTACAAATTAGGAAATCTAATGTCTTTGGACACCGTGACCTTACAATGTTTTTTGGCACTTGCCGATACAGGCAGTTTTACCAAAGCTGCAGAGCGCGTAGGACGTACCCAATCGGCCGTCAGTCAACAAATCGCGAAGTTAGAAAACATCATTGAAAAACCATTGATTAATCGGGGTCGAAACTTATCGTTGACCACAGATGGCGAGATTTTTTTAAGTTATGCCAAGCGCATCTATGAGTTACATCGGGAATCCTTAGACCGGTTTAAAGAGCCTGAGTTGCAAGGTGAGATTCGTTTTGGTCTGCCTGAAGATTTTGCAAGTATGATTTTATCGGATGTGTTAATTGAGTTTTCTCGCCTGCATCCTCGCGTCATTCTTAATGTCGAATGCGATTTAACCTTAAATCTTATTGAAAATTTTAGGCAGAATAAATTTGATTTAATTCTCGTTAAAGCAACCCCTAACAATGAAATGACTGATGGGGTGAAAGTATGGAGTGAGCCTGTCGAATGGATTGGGAAAAGGAGCTGCTGCCTTCTTTAACTCATAAAGAGGTCATACCGTTAGTGTTGTCACCTAAACCGTGTGTCTATCGAGAAAATGTTATTGAAGCCCTCAATAAAGCCAATATTAATTGGCGCCTTGTTTATAGTAGCCCCAGTTATACGGGTAAAATGGCGGCTGTAAGAGCGGGCCTTGGCATTACAGCGATTCAGCGAACCATGGTCCCGAATTATTTAGAGCGTCTTGATTTTAATTTTTTACCCCTGTTAAATGACATTCATGTGTCTTTATTAAAACGACCAAGTGGCAGTAAAGCGATAGACTCATTAGAGTTTTTTCTGCTTAAAAAATTAAAGCATTAACAAGCTTTTTGATAGGGATATCATAAACCATGATAAAAAACAACGTGTCTCAGTGCTTAATATTTTAGATTACTCAACTCTTTTTTCAATCTTGCTCTTAAGTGTATTTGTGAGCTTATTGTCATTGATTGTACCAATTGCTGCGCAAACCTTGGTCAATCTCCTGGCGTTTGGTAAATTACTACAACCCATCGTCACATTAAGTCTTATTGTTTTAATTTTAATGGCTGGTTTAGGTGCATTGAGTATCTGGCAAGTCATTGTCATTGAAATCATTCAACAAAGATAATGGTTCATGTAAGTCTTGCTTTAACAAGACACTTTACTCACTCTCGTTAGATAATTTCTCTACCCATCATGGTCCTGCACTTGTCAATCGCTATTTTGACTCTTAACGGTTAAAAATCGCTTGCTAGTTTGTTGTTGTATGGCATCAATTTAAGCTTACAAGTGATTTTGGTCTTGTTTTATTGCTTTTTATCACCCAGCGTTTGTCCTGTTTGATTTGTTTATTTTGTTTGGTGTCCTACTGACCGTTTTGGTCCGTATAAAAGGCTTTAATCAGTGCTAAGGACGAATGTGCTCAAAAGCATATCATTGGGCCTGGCTGGAAAATTTTAATTAACCGCTATTTATTTAAGTTTAATCAGTACCGCGTTATGCCATTAGCCAAACTGATAAAAATTAGTTGGATTTTAACTGCAAGAAACAGCATTTTAGACAACTTATAAACATCAAATAGGTTTCTACACGCTATCGGCACTAGCCAGCAGTCTGCTATTAGGGCTAGGGGCTATTTAGTCATAGAAAATCAATTGATTTAGGCCAATTAGTCGCTGCTGAAATTATCTTAGGCGCCCTTATTTATTCATTTAAACGCTTTGGTGTGTTAATGGAAATTATTATGATTTAATGGCCGCTGCAGATAAATTACAGGAAGTACTTCATTTACCTAATGAGCGACCTGAATCTGAACGCCGAGACGTTGAGTTGGGTTTAAGCCCTTAAAACCATTGAGCTGTCTTTTCACGCTGATATCAGCCCGTGTTAATTACCCCTCACGAACCTTTCTTGTTGATTGCTAGCGATAGAGTCAGTCAAGACTTTGTAGACCAGTTATTAGGGTTTAAAGCGCTTACCCTTTTTTCAGTTCATGTCAATGGTGTGCCTGTTAATCGGCAACACTTAATGGCGTTACGCCAATACAGTTTATTAATCAACGAGCCACAATGGTTTTCGGGCAGCACCTATGATAATTTAGTGTTAAATCATCGCCACACTGCTACTGACTACATTCTTTGAAAAACTAAACCAGTTAGCACTTCTTGATAAGATTATGACGCTACCGCAAGGCTTATATACTGTTATCCATGAGTGGCAGTCAACATTTAGTCTTGAAGAACTAATTAAACTGATGATAATCCGAGCGTTGATAACCAAACCTCAACTTCTTATTATCGCGCAAGCGTTCGATCAATTAACCGCTCAAGAGGTGAACGTAGTATTAACGTTACTAATGAACTTAACAGACACCTTAGTCATAATTACCACGCAAAAAAATCAGTTGCCTGAATTAACTAATCGTGTGTGCTTGCATGAAACTTTATGCCCATACCCTAATTCGACAATTGCCAAAACCACGAAAAAATTATGTGGGTGACATTAGCAGGCCTCCTGCCTATTCTTCTTTTTTTAATTTTCATACCTTGGCAGCAATTTGCCTTAGGACATGGCCGAGTCATTGCGTTCTCGCCTACTGAAAGACAGCATACCGTCAATTCACCTGTGACAGGTCGAATAAAAAAATGGTATGTGGATGAAGGGATGCAAGTAAAATCGGGCGACCTAATCGTGGATATTAGTGATAATGACCCCGCACTTTTATCTCGATTAGAGATGGAAAAAAAAGCGCTTGTCTTACGGATAAAAGCAGCCGAGCAAGCACTGGCTGCCAGTAAACATAACCTGGTGCGCCAAAAGAGTTTATATACACAAGGTATTGTGTCCAAACGCCAATATGAGCTTGCCCAAATTGAATATGCCAACTATCAAAATGAACTGGCCAAAGCTAATATTGATAAAGTAAATGTTGATACGCGTATTGCCAGACAAAAACCCAACAAATTAGAGCGCACGCACCTGGTATTGTTTTTAAACGCTTAACAGGTCAAGAAAGTGTGGTGGTCAATGCAGGGCAAGTACTCGTTGAAATCCTGCCCGAAACTAATTCACGCGCGGTTGAGTTGTGGATTGATGGCAATGACATCCCCTTCGTTTGGTTACAGCAAAAAGCACGCCTTCAATTTGAAGGGTGGCCTGCCATTCAATTTCGTGGCTGGCCAGAAATTGCGGTTGGTACCTTTGGTGGTAGAGTCTCATTTTATTGACCCCACGGATAATGG